>JAGVXM010000017.1 GCA_018303785.1 Candidatus Pacearchaeota archaeon | reverse complement strand
GAAGAAAGAGGAATGCTCGACGGCAGTTTTGATGTAACCTATCCAGAATATGAAAACATTGTTGAACGAATTTATAACAAAGTTGTTAATCCAAATACGTCGAATGAAGAACGAGAAATTCTTGATTCCTTTGATCAAGTACGTGATGCAGATTTAATTGCAAATTATTTGTTCTGTGTTCATCCAGAAATTAGGGAAAAAGTAAAATCTGCAGATAACTTATACAAAGTTGTATTAAAAATTGGCTCAAAAAGAAACAAAACAAGAGAAATACCAGAACAGGAATCCTCAGACATTAATAGTAGCGTCATGAGTTCGCGCTTAGAAAGTTTAATTGAAAATATTCCTCGAGAAGAATATACCGGAGAGCGAGAATATCAACGAAGATTGAGAGTGTTATTACGAATAAAAGCAGAACGAGAGACATTTAAAGATTTCAAAGAAAGTTATGAGCACGCATTTCAAAAAATTGATGATAGAATAAATAATGCAAAAAGTGAAAATCTGCGTGACGCGTATAGAGAATTAAAAAGAGTTTATCAGGAATATAGAGAACTTGAACCCTTATATCAAAGAAAAAAGATTTGGAGTTTTTGACGGATGTGGAACAGGAAAAACAGCTATTGCAACATTACTGCAGCCTTTAATTGAAAAAGAATTAAGAGAACAAAGAAAAGAATTCCGAAGAGCAGTCGTTGTTGGTCCCAATCCTTCAAAAAAAGCCTGGAAAAAAGGACTTGTAGGAGAAAGCCATCAACGATATTTAGCATGTCCTCAAAATATTGCAGTAATTAATGGAGAACGAAAAGATGAAGATTTTTTAAAAGATTTAGAAAGTAAAAAATGGATTGTGCTCAATTATGAACAATTAACAACCAAAGTTAATGGAACTAAAGAATTATTGGTTGATTATCTAATACGATTAGGATATGATTATGTAATATCAGATGAGAGTCATAAAATAAAATCACAAAGAAATTGTACAAAAGGAGAAAATTTAACACAAAGCGCTGCATTTAGAAAACTTGCTGCTCATAGCGAATATCTCACATTACTCACCGGTTCCCCTATTCCTGATAAAATGGAAGATTATGCTGTTTTATATCATTTATTAAACCCACAAGAATGCCCAACACCAGAACATTTCAAAAAACTGTATGAAGAAAATCCAAGAATTCTGTATACGTTGTTTAACAATAAAACAGTGCGAAGAACTTCCGAAGATATTAATGATGATTTAGAAATCGAAGAGAATGAGGAACTCATTGATTTGGACCCTGTGCAATTGCAACTTTATCAACATATTTTAATAAATAGGTCAAAAAGCTGGCTGATGCAGGCACGTAAAGCTATTTTAGATCCTCGGCTCGTTCACCCTCGTATTCTTAAGGCAAATGGATTATTAGGAAAAATAAATTATTCACACTCAGCAAAATACAAGAGATTAGAAGAAATGGTAACTTCAGATGAGGGCCCGGTAGCACAAGGAGAAAATTTTGTAATTTTTTCAAGTATGTTTAGAGAAGGAGTAACACAAAAAGAAAATGAAGCCTTACGAATAGAATACGTAAAACTAGGAATTGAGGAAGAATTTGATAAGGCATATGGATTAGAAAGAAGAATACTGCTGCACGCACTTTCAAAAGAAGAAACTTCTCTAGAAAAAATAAAAAGAAAAATTATCTGCAAGAAAAATAAAAGTGAAGAACAAATAGATCAAGAAGAAAAAGAATTTGATACCTCAGTAAAATCATTACAGAAAAATGTCAATAGATATGCTGCAATGTACAAAAATCTAGGATTTGATGTAACGCTTACGGAACATATAGAAAAAGCACTTGAAAATAAATTTGGCAAAAAACTGAAGATAGGAGTTATAGATGGAACAATTGAAGATATTGATTACAGAGAAAAAATAGCAGATGAATTAGGAAAAGATTTGGTAGGAATCGGCTGTACTACAGATACGGGCGGAGAAAGTTTAGATTTTACTGCGGCAAATCATGCGTATTTTCTTGATAGAGACTATAGCCCAAAAACAGAAGAGCAGGCAATTGGAAGAGAAGGAAGAAAAGGTCAGAAAAAAAGAGTACATATTTATCAATTTATTGGAAAAGATTCTGCGGATGAGTCGTTAGATGAGTATCTCGATAAAAAGAAGCTTATTATCCGAACTGCTGTCGACGGCCATCCTATTACTGAAGATGAACAGCGGTTCCTAGAAGATATCTCAGGAAAACAATTCGGAGAAATATTATTGCAGCGAGGATTAGGAGGAATCTCAATTAACACGCTAGAAGCAAAAATAGAAAATATAGATGATTTCACCCTCAAAAGAAGAAATCCTCGCATAGTCAAAAGACAATCAGTATACACTCCAGGTATTGGTACTACAGAAGCGCAGCAGGTAATGAAATTAATTGGGCGCGATCCAATCAACTGTTGGAAAGATCCCGCATTTGTAGAAAGATATATGGCAGTTCTTCATGAATTAGCAGTTCCAGTCATTCATCGAGCACGAATTGTTGATCTCATTAAAAGAGCACATAAAAATGAAATTACGTTTCCAAGAAAAATTGTTTCAGAAGGAACAGGGCCAAGCATTCTCTATAACGCCTATCATGATCCAGGCATCATAGAATTATTAAAAAGATATGAATTAAAAACGCCGATTATTACCGATAGAGATAGTTCTCAAGCAATGATTGATGCGGGAAATAATCCTCGCCAAGTATTAGGAGATATGCGAGGAATAAACAGCGCATTTAAGAATAAAGAATTTGACATGGTTGACAATGCCTCTATCTTTTTGCTAGAAAATTCTAAAGACGTAAAGAAAAGCTTGGAAGAATCCCATCGAATTTTAAAACAAAACGGATTATTAGGATTAACTATTGAAAACGCAATGTTTTGTGATGGATCGTCAGATTGCGAGATTAATTATGAAGGAAAAATAATCAAAAGAGATTTTTATGCAGGATTAGAACAGCTGGGTTTCCAGGTTTTAACAGAAAAAAATCAGGGATTTGCTGTTTCAAAAAGTTTATCCAATAGACTCGCAGATCAAATTAACAAACATTTCGCTGAAGCATATCAAAGAAAATTGAATGACACGTATTTTTTACTCGCAAGAAAAATAGATAATCCCCAGCAAGATATTGATCCGCAACACTTCTTCTGGATACGACCAGGAGCATCAGAAGAAAAACAAAAAGAAGAAGAGGATAGAAAGCAGCAAGGAGAAGAAAAAGTAAGAGATCCTCGAGAATCTAAAAGTATAATTGTCGTTGGAAAAAAAGGAAAAAGAAAAGGTGGAAGAGTTGCCCGAGTCAATAGAGATGGAATCGTAGAAGATATTCAAAGAGATGGAGATGAATAAGATGCTCAATAAATATAGTGTTGATAAATTAATGAATGAAAAACTCTTGGATGAATTAGAAACAAAGGGTGCAATAATAATTAAAAATATAAATCCAGAATCTATAGACCGGATTTATAGAGAATCAATAAAGTTTTTTAATTCTTCATTAAGAAGGAAATGTTTTTTAGAAAAAGAATTTGGAAATGGTTACTCTCAAGATAATCTAAATCGTAGTGTGAGAGAAATGTTTGATTTTAGCAATGATTATGATGCAGAGGAAGAAAAAGAACTTGGTTTGAAACAAAATTTCCCAGCTTTAGAATTAGCTTTAGCCAACCTTTATTCTCACTGGTATCCTCTTTGTCATGGTTTATTCAAAGGTTCTGGTCAGGGATTTCTGAATGTTTTTAAATATCATGCTAATAATAAAATAAAATTTAGAATTCCTGAACATACAGATAATGATTATATTGTTTCTTTTGTGTCAAAAGGAGAGCCTTTAGAAATCTTTATTGATAGATGGTATATTCCTCAACTGAATGATGGAGAAGCTTTATTATTCATTCCCAGAATTAAACATAGAGTTTCTAATAAATTAAATAATGATAGATATGCAATAACTTTTGCCTATCCTCAAACGCCTGTGTAAAATGCCTCGAAAAAGAATTTGGATTGATTATGATTCATGGAGAGAGTATGGAATTGAAAATGAATTTAATAAAAGGAATGCAAATGAGTTAAAGAGAAGTAGGAAGAAAAGAGAGAGAAGTTGGTATCAAGTAGGTTCTGGACATAAATGGGTAACGAGTTTTCAATTTAATTTTAAAATTGAGAAGAGAGAACCTTGGAATTCTGAAAAAGAGTGGATGGAATATGGATTAAGTAATGGATTTGATAAAAGGTGTTCAACAGAAATAGCTAGAGGAAAAAATAAAGAAGCTAAATATTGGATACATAAAGGAAAAAGAAAAGGATGGACAAAAAATTTTGAATTTATGAAATATAATAATTTTTTTAGAAATTTTGAAATGTGGCAACAATATGGATTAAATAATGGATTTGATAAAATGAATCCAAGTAAATTATCTAGGAGTAAAGATAAAAGAATGAACTCATGGTATCAGAATGGAAATAAAAAGGGCTGGCTAGATAATTTTAAATTGACTCTGAAAAATAGAAGCGGGGGAATATGGAGAAATTTAGATTATACATTAAGTGAAGCAGAAAAAGTAATAAATAAAAAGGGATGGAACACAATTCCTAGTTCAGGAGACATGACTAGAAATGGTTACTCCTCTTTAGCATATGCCATTTCTCATTATCACGGCGGCTTTCCAGTTTTTCGTGAGAAACTTCGTGCCTACATGAGTCAACCATCATCGGCATCTCAATTAGAAAATTTTCTGTTGGAGTATGTAGGAGAAGACAATGGCAGCAAATAAAACTAAAGGAAAATGGCAACAGTGGGAAAATGTAAAAGAAGCATTAGTCACCTTGGAATCAAAATTAGGACACTTCCCCACACAAAGAGAATTAGCAGATAACGGATTGGCTGGTGTAGCAACGGCAATTACCAGAGATTACGGAAGCATAAATGAAGTGGCAAAAAAATTGGGGAAAATTTCTGCACAGAGAACCCGCGGATATTGGAAAAAAGAAGAAAATGTAGTAAATGAATTTAATACAGTTGTTGTACAATTGGGGCATATTCCAAATTACACAGAACTTAAGGAAATCAATAATGCTTTGCTGAGCAGTGTTGAAAAACATTATGCAGGGTATAATAATTTTTTAAAAAAGCAAGGATTAGAACTGTCACGAAAAGAAGAGTTTTATTGGGCGAGTATCGACAATACTATAGCTGAAGCAAGAAGATTAATGGAAGAGCATAATTTAGAGAGTTTTCCAAATGCCAATATATTACAAGAACTGAATGCAACTTCTCTTAATCATGCAATACATAAATATCACGGCGGATTTAGAAAATTCAGATTGCTATTAGGAGAAAAACCTCCTAGAATAAAAATGGGGCAATGGAAAGAAATAGATTATTGTATAGCTGAGGCACAAAGAATAAAAAATGAACTGCAAGTTGATTTTTTACCAGGCGCACAAGAATTACGAAAGAAAGGATATTCAAGCTTTACACATGCAATACATAAATACCACGGTGGGTTGGGGAAGTTCAGAGAAATTTTAGGCGAAGGTCGATTAAAGAATCAGAACGGAATTTGGAAGGATGAGAGTTATACAATTGCACAAGCAGAACGATTCATGAAAGAAAATAAATATACAGAATTACCAAGTTCAGCAACGCTGCAAGAAAAAGGTGCAGGAAGTCTTCTGAGCGGGATAAAAAAATATCACAGAGGTATTGAAAGTTTTAGAAGAAAGTTAGAAGAAAGAAAACAAGTAAATAATCCACGATCATTAGAAGCTTTTTTAGAAGCATATGTTGATGGAACAGAAATTCCTCATGTAAATGGGGAAGCTAATAAGCCTGCTAGTTATTGGAGTGATTGGAATAATGTTCAAACAGTATTAGCTGAACTCATAGAGAAACATGGATCAATACCATCATATAAAAAATTAAAAGCTCTCAATCAAGGAACATTGGCGCGGGCAATAGACCATTATCACGGTGGTTTTCCTGCGGTGAGAGAAAAAATGGGCTGCACTGAGATAAAAAAATCGTCACGCTATTGGGAACAGTGGAAAAATGTCAAGAAAGAACTTGAACAAATTATAGGGGAAATAGAACATTTTCCATCATCTTCTGAAATTAAAGGATGTGGACTCTCAACGTTAAATTTAGCAATTAATGCTTTTGGAGGAGTGAACGCAGTGAGGAAAAAACTTGGATATGAACCACTTGAATCAACGATGCAGCAATATAAGAAGTGGAGTGCGATTCAAGAAGTTTTAGAGCCCATCATCCAAGAATTAGGTGTTTTCCCGAGTGCACAAGTATTACGAAATCGAGGATTAGGAGAAGTGGTATGTGCATTATATGAATATCATGGAGGAATAAATACTGCACGAAAAAAATTAGGAAAGGAAATTGAAAAATGTAAATATGCAGAGAAAACTGGATTAATAAATGGTCTTGAAGAGATGTGGCAAAAGCATCCTGAATTAAAAGGTGAAATTCCCCCTGACAATTGGATGCGAGAGAATGGATTTAATGAATTAGGATATGCTATTTGTAGATATCATGGCGGTTTCGGAAATATAAGAGAGCAGTTAGGAAAAAAACCGCGTCATAAATATAAGCGCGGAGATTTACAAAAATGGAACAATCTTGTATCTGAAATAATTAAAATTAATGATCAACATCCAGAATTACAGGGGGAACTACCATCGCTTAATTGGCTTCACGATCATGGATATGTTGCAATAGGACATGCAATTATAAAATATCATGAAGGTTTTCGAGCAGCACGTGAGAAATTAGGTCAAGAGCAACACAGAGTCGAAAATGGATATTATAAAGATTTTGAAAACATCAAAAGAGATTTGGAAAAGTTAAGGGAAGAATTAGGATATTTTCCTTCAGTTAGAGATATGCAAAAAAAAGGCAATGCCAGTTTGTATTATGGAATTACTCGGTATCATAAAGGTATAAGAGCAGTTCGTGAAAAACTCGGAGAAAGTCTAAAAACAAAAGAAAATGGATATTGGCAAGAATGGGAAAACGTAGAACAGGAATTAATCCCCATAATCTCTGATTACGGTTATATTCCCGGAGCATGGACACTTAATAAAATAGGAAAAAAATCGTTATGCGCCGCTATTACAAAGTATTATGGAGGAATGAGAGAAGTAAGAGAAAAAATGCAGGGGAATTTACCAAATAATTCACAAGAAAATCTCGAATCTTTCTTAACAGAATATGTAGGAGGAGAAACTCATGACTAAAAAAAATTTAGAAATATTTTTAGAAGCGTATGCTGATGGAAAAGAGTTGGAAAATGGAGAAAATTCAGAGAGATATTATGGTTACTGGAATAATATTAAAAATGTAATTAAAGAAGCAAAGAGAATTAAAAGAAAACATAATCTTGGATCTCTTCCCGGAACAAAAAATCTTACTGAATTGGGATATGGTTATTTAGCTGCAGCAATAAGTAATTATGGCGGCATGCGTTCATTCAGAACAGCATTAGGTGAAAAGCAAAAAGAACTTCCAAAAGGATCGTGGAAAGATAAAAAATTTGTGGTAAACGAAGCACAAAGAATTATGCGAGAAAATAATTTATCAACATTGCCAGGAGGGTATACCTTATCGAAAAGAGGATATTCAAGCTTGGCTATGGCTATCGATAGGTATCATGGAGGGTTCAGGAAATTCAGGCAAATATTGGGACAACAACAAATGCTTCGCAAACCAGGATTATGGAAAAATATTGAGTATGTAATCAAAGAAGCAAAAAAAATAAAAAGAAAACATAAATTCAAACAATTACCGGGAAGTGAAACGTTAGAAAGATTAGGATATTCTGCTTTTCTCAATGGTATCCAAAAATATCATGGAGGCATTAATAATCTAAGAGAAAAATTGGGTGAAAAATTACTAAGAATCGATTCTCGATTAATCAGAGATGAATCATATATTATAAATCAGGCAAAAGAAATAATGCAAGAGGAAAATTTTGATTATTTACCAGCATCTGGAATATTATATGAAAGAGGATATACAAGTTTTGTAAATGCAGTAAATAGACATCATAGCGGAATCACTTCTCTCAGAAAAAAATTAAATCAAAAAGAAATTAAAAAACCAACCGGTTATTGGGAGAAATTTAGTCGGATTAAAAATATTATTGTCGAATTAGAAAGAGAACTCGAACACTTTCCCACCCAACGAGATTTACAACAAAGGGGATATGGATCAGTAGCAAACGCAATTACTAATATTCATGGAGGTATAAATGCAGTCAGAGAGAAGTTGGGATTTGAGATAAAAAAAAGAGAAAGAGGATATTATAATCCGCAAAATATTGAGAAAGAAATTAAAAAAATCATCTCGGAGAATGCTGAACTGGAGGGAAACTTACCTTCAGCACATTGGCTAAAAAAAAATGGTTACAGTGCTTTATGTGCAGGAATAGGAAAAGAACGCGGAAGTTACAGAAAATTTAGAGAGCAACGAGGTCTACCAGCTAATCTACAAGTTGAGACAGGAAAATGGAAAGATTTAACATTTACTTTAGAAGAAGCTAAAAAATTCATGGAAGATAAAGAGCTTCAAGAATTTCCCGGATCATGGACGCTTAATAAATTAGGATATAGTTCATTAGGAGCAGCAATTGAGAAATATCATCAAGGCTTTCCAGTTTTTAGAGAAAAATTATATGAGTATGTAGGCAGAAAACCATCGACACAGAAATTAGAAAATTTTTTACAAGAGTACATCGGAGGAAAAGACAATGACTAAAAAAAATTTAGAAATTTTTTTAGAAGCGTACGTTGAGAACAAAGACCCTGAATTATATATTAATGATGACAGTATGCGAAAACCTATGGGATATTGGAAAGAGTGGAGTAATATTGAAAACGTTTTACGAAAAGTAATACAATCTGCAGGTCACTTTCCATCAAAAGGAGAGTTAAGCCAGCAAGGATATAGTTCTGTCGCAACAGCAATTCAAGAATATCATGATGGAATGAAAAATGTGCGTCAAAAAATGGGCTTTAAGTCTAAAAGAGTAGAAGCAGATCATTGGAGTAATATTGAGAATATCAAAAATGCAATCGCAGAGTTAGAAAAAGAATTAGATCATTTTCCGTCAATATCTGAAATTATGAGAAACGGATATTCTGGAATGGTAAGAGCAATAACGAAACAGCATGGAGGTTATAGAACAATTAGACTATTGATGGGAGGAAAAATCATACAACAATCTGCGGGACATTGGCAAAAATGGAGGAATGTAGAATTAGTTTTGCAAGAGCTAACAGAAAGCTTAGGCCATTTTCCAAGTGAAACTGATTTAAGAAATTCACAATATTCAACAATTCCAAACGCAATCAGACAATATTATGGAGGAATGAGAGAAGTAAGAAAAAGAATGGGAGAAAAAAAAATTAAGAAGCCTAACAAATATTGGCATGATTTTGAAAACATTAGAAAGGAACTTGCTCCCCCTATTTTAGAATTGGGAAAATTCCCAACGCATAATCAACTAATTGAAAGAGGAGAATCCTCATTATCTAGTGCCATAAGAGATTATCACGGAGGATTTAGAAAAGTTAAACACAGAGTAGGAAGAGTTGAAGAAGATAAATATGGAAGATATAAATCTAAAAATGCTGTTATTAAAAAATTAAAAGAAATTTGGAACCATTATCCTGAATTAAATAATCAAATACCGAGCGATTATTGGCTGAGGAAAAATGGATATACATATCTGAGGCAATCCATTGTCACACATCATGGAGGATATCAGACGTTCAGAAAAAAATTAGGAAAAAAGAATAAAAGAAAGCCAGATAGATATTGGAGTGATTTTGATAATGTAAAAATAGCTTTAAAAAAATTAGAGAAGAAATTTGGACATTTCCCATCTCCGGATGAGATAAGAAATGCAGGGTATGGTGGAATGTATTCTGCAATTCATAAAAAATATGGAGGTATACGAGCAGTAAGGGAAAGAATATTAGGAAATCTTGAGATAAATTCAGAATCACAGCTTGAAGAATTCTTAAAGGAATACGTTGGAGGCGAACAATGAGCATGAATAAAAAAATTGTAAATATTCGCGATAAGAATCATTTAACCAACTTTAATAATTCTTCTGTAGAAAATATCTTTATTTTAGACTGGTTTTTGAAAGCTTTTTCATCAGACCATATAGGGCAGTTGTTTAATGATAATGAAATAGCGAAATATTCTATATCTTTTTTATGTGGAGCTAAAGATAAGGATTCTTTTATATATTCTTCAAAATTTTTATCGGGAAATATTATTAATCTTTTACGTAGTGATGATATTAGTATGTCAAATTCTGAAGGAGATATTTCTGAATATCTAACTATTTTATCTTTATTGTTTAGCAATTCTGAGAATGTTATATATGGAACATTTATTCCAGCTCTTTTTTTAAGTAATTTTTCTAATAAAAGCCTTCTCGTTGAATCTTTTTTAAAGAATGAGAATAAAATATTTGCATCTACTACTAACTTTGAAAAAAACATTACCTATAAATCAGCATATATTTTAACAATCTTGTCTTCTAATTCACCAACCATCTCTTTAATATGCTCATCAGTTAATTTACTTTTAGAAAGTATTTTATTTGCTAAAGAAAACTCTATTTCTAACAATAATTTATCTACAATTTCCCTTATAGATTTTTCTAATTCATCTTTCAGTTCAGAAGGTACATCAAGTTTTATAATAATTTCTTCCATAACTAATAGCTATTATCTTAATTATATAAATTTATCTATAGGAGGAGAAGATGAAAACTAACCTTGAATTATTTCTTGAAGCCTATGTTGATGGTAAAGAATTAGAAAATCCTAAAGCTTCGATTAAATCACTTGAAGATTGGAGTAATTTAGAAAAAATTTTAAAAAAAATTATTAAGCAAAATAAAGGAAATTTTCCTTCACAAAAATATTTGAATAAAAATGGCTATAGCACAGTAGCCGCCGCAATTTCAAAATATCACAAAGGTTTTCCTGCAATGAGAAAAAATTTTGGTTTTCAATTAGTAAAAAAACCTAACGGATATTGGGATGATGAAAAAAATATTTTATCTGAAGCAAGAAAGGTAATGAAAAATAGCAAACTAATAAAATTGCCCGGTCATATGCAACTAAATAAGTTAGGGCACGCTGATCTTGGTTCAGCTATTCAAAAAAGCGGAGGATATTATTATTTTAGAGAAAAATTAGGACAAAAAGATATGCAAAAAAAATATGGGACATGGAAAAATATAGACTATGTTTTGGAAGAACTGGAAAGAATAATGGCTGAGAATGATCTTAAAGTTTTACCAACACAGACAATTTTGTATGACCTTGGTTATAGCAGTTTAGCATCAGCAATTGCAAAATACCACGGCGGATTTAGAAATTTAAGAAAAAAAAGAGGAGAGAAAGTTATCCATGCTGCGCGAGAATGGGAAGATTTTACCTATGCACGAGAGCAGGCAATGAAATGTATGGAGGAAAACCACTTAAATTCTTTACCTAACATAAAAAATTTAAAAGAAATGGGATATGGAGCATTAGCAAAAGGTATTATGACGTATCACGGAGGGATGCGCTTATTTAGAGATAAATTAGGGCAACAGCAAATTGCGACTGCTGCAGGAACATGGAATGTAGAGTATACTATTAAAAAAGCACGAGAAGCAATGAAAAAACTGAAGACTGAAAGTTTACCGTGCAGTGAAATATTAAGAAAAAGAGGTTATAATACGTTAGCTTCAGCAATAAGTAAAAATTACGGATTCAGAAAATTTAGAGAATTATTTGGGGAGGAACAAAAGAGAACCGAATCAGATCTTTTGAAAAATTTCGATTACATTAAAGATGCTTTATACAATTTAATGCAAGAAAATAACTGGGATATTATTCCCAGTAAAGAAATAATTTGCAAGCACGGAGGCGACTCACTTGTTGGTGCCATATATAAATATCACGGTGGAATTGTGGCAGTAAGAAAAAAACTAGGGCAACAACAGTTACGAAAGCCTTTAAATTATTGGAAAGATCCAAATAATATACAACAAGAAGCAATCAAAATATTAAAAGAGCTACAAACAGATACACTTCCCAGTTCTCGATTCTTAACTCATCAAGGGTATGCAAATTTTGTTGTGGCAGTGCAAAATTATCACGGAGGAATTCCAGTCTTGAGAAAAAGATTGCAAGAATCTCTCGGTGTAGAAAATTCTTTAGAATTATTCTTAACAGAATATGTTGAAGGAGAACAATGAAGAAAGGTTTACAAAATTTTTTGGGAGCGTATATTGAAAACAAAGAGCCGCAAAATGTGGAAGAAGGACGCAAACCGAATGGTTATTGGAGAGACTTTGATAACGTAAAGATAGTGATACTTGAAATAGCGGATAAAGTAGGACATTTCCCCAGTAGAGAAGAATTATGTGAACATGGGTACAGCACTCTGTCTTATATTGCCTCAAAATATCATGGTGGATTTGAAGCAATAAAAAGAAAGATGAAAATAAAGAAAGTTTTTAAGAAATCTAAAAAAATGATTGAAATAGAGGGTAGAATTTGGGAACCTGTTGAGGTTTATCTTAAAAGAGAATATTTAGATAACAGAAGATCTACGATGGACATTGGAGAGGAATTAAAATTAACTTGGGCTTCAGTTGGACGCTGGCTTGATAAATTTGAGATTGAGAAAAGAACTGTTTCTGAACAATTATTAGGTGGGGGTGTAAAAAGACCATCAAAGATAAAGTTAGAAAAATGGTATGTAGAACAAAGGCTTTCTCCAAATCAACTTAAAGAAAGACTGAATGTTAGTTGGCCAACTGTGGTTAAGTGGTTGCGAGAATATGACATCCCAACAAGAGACATATCAGAATCTAGAATGAGTAAAGGTGGAAGAAAGCCAATTCGAAGAGAGTTGGAAAGATTGTATTTAGATGAAAGAGTACCAATGAACAAGATTGCTAAAAGATATGGAGTTACAACTGGGAGCATAAGAAATTGGTGTGATGATTATGGGATAAACAGAAGGTCAAATTCAGAATCTAAATTGCCAGAAGGTTTCAAAAAACCAACTAAGAAACAATTAGAAAGAATGTATGTTCGAGATCAATTATCATTAGACGAAATAGGAAAAAAGTTTGGAGTTTCCGAACCAACTATAAGAAGAATTGCTATAGATTATGAAATCAAAATAAGAAAAAATGAGAGTAAATATAATGATCAATCGTATAGAAAAGGCCTTGTAGACAGATTATTAGTTGTTAGAAAGAAAAAACCTGAGGAATTATCATCTTGGGACTTCCAAAGGACAAGGGATAGGGGTGTGCTTTGTTTTGCTGGCGTCTTACAGTGGTATGAAAGAGAAAATGATTGTGGACCAAGAGAAGCCAGATATATAATGCTGCAGGAATTGTATGAAGTTTCTAAAGAAGATATAGAAAATAAAAAATTGTTTGATTATTGGAAAAAACTAGAAAATGTTATAAAAGAAGTACAAGAAATCAAAGAAAAGCACAACCTAACAATACTTCCCTCATTAGGAAAGTTAAGTAAGATGGGGCATTCTTCTTTGGCAAGTGCTATCAATAAATATCACGGAGGCTTTAACGCCTTTCGTAAGTTAATTGGAGAAAAACAGATAAAAACACCCAACGGACAATGGCAGGATTTTGATTATACGGTTACAAGAGTACTAGAAGCAATGTCGCAGTTAGGATATGATGATTTACCTTCAAGAAAAGTATTAGAGAATAATGGATATGCAGGTCTTGTAGGAGCAATAAAAAGATATCATGGCGGTTATAAATCTTTTCGAGGAGCTTTCAATGAAAGATTGAGTAGACCTTCTGATAATCAAAAATCTGATTCAAAAACTTCGTCAGAGTTAGAAAATTTTCTATTAGACTATGTTGGAGATAATCATGACTAAAAAAAGAAGGCCCATGGGATATTGGCAAAACAAAAAAAATATAGAAAGAGAAGCTAAAACCGTCATTAAAAAATATAAATTAAACAGATTTTCATCAGAGGAACTAAAAAAATACGGTTCTCCTTCACTCATGAAGGCTATTTTTGAACAGTATAATGGAATTGAAGAATTTAGAGAAGTTCTAGGATTACAAGGAAAATTAGACCGAACAAGAAAATGGAATCCAAAAAATATTGAAACTGAAGCTCGTCGAATAATGAATGATAATAATTTGGAACAGCTTCCAAATTCTACCGTATTACGACAAAAGGGATATGATTATTTTGTCGCAGCCATAGCAACAAAGTATCCAGGCCAAAGATACGGATTGTTGAAAGCTTTGGGTGAAGAAGTGATCAGTCCAAGAGAATGGGAAAAGTATGACTTTGTATTAGAACAGGCAAAAAAATATATTCAAGAAAATCAAGTGAATATTTTACCTGGCTATCGCGCTTTAGTAAATGCAGGAAACTCAAAATTAGCAAGTGCAATTGCAAAATTACCCGGCGGTTTCAGAAAATTGAGAATAATTTTAGGGCAAGAAAAAATTATGGACAGAAAAGAAGACCTTCAAAATCTTGATTTTATGATTAACAAGGCGTATAAGATAATGAAAAAATTTGGTATGAAAGTTTTACCGAGTTCAACAACATTATGCAAAGAAGGACTTTCTGGATTTTGTTACGGTATAAGAAAGTATCATGAAGGGATGAATCATTTCAGAGAACTGCTTGATCAAGAAATCCTAAAACATGAAGCAGGAACATGGGATAATGAGGATTATTGTTTAGAAAGAGCACGCCACGTCATCACAGGACATGGAATGAAAACATTACCAAGTTTTGATCGACTCAGAAATTTAGGATATAGTTCACTTGCATCTGCTATAGGAAAATTCTCCGGAGGGTATAAAGAATTTAGAAAAAGATTAGGTTATAACCCTAATTTAGAATTTCAACGCAAATGGGGGGATTTAGATATTGTCATTGCTGCAGCAAAAAAAATAATTAAGGAATATAATCTTGAAAAATTGCCTGCACATAGGACATTAATAAAAATGGGATATGCAGGTTTAGCAACAGGTATAAGCACTCTCCATAGTTTCAGAGTAGTAAGACTTGCACTGGGAGAAATCAAACCAAAGGCTATGAGAGGTAGCCTACAAAATTGGAAGAGTTTTGAAAAAAGATTACAAAGTTTGATTGATAGATTGGAACATTTTCCATCCAGTACGGAATTTAGAGAATTTGGAGAGAGTTCATTATGTTATGCGATATACAATAATTTCGGCGGAGTAAATGCAGTAAAAACACGAATGGGATACAAAACGAATCAAGAATCACTAGAACAATTCTTACAAGAATACATCGGAGGAGAAGACAATGACTAAAAAAAATCTAGAGATCTTTCTTGAAGCCTATGTTGATGGTAAAGAAGTGGAAATAGTAGAGGAAAATAACATAAAACCGCAAGGTCACTGGAAAAATTGGAACAATATTGAATCAGAGTTAAAAAGAATTATCAAGCAACAGAGAAAATTTCCAACAAGTACCTACTTACGAGAAAATGGGCATGCAAGTTTATATCAAGGAATTAAACAATATCACGGCGGCATAGAAGAAGTCAGACAAAAGCTAGGATATGAAACCAATAAAAAAACTGTAGGCTATTGGAGCAACTGGGAAAATGTCGAAAATGAATTAAATCAGATAATAAAAAAAGTGAAACATTTTCCGACGCAAAGCGAATTACTCCAATTAGGAAAAAGCTCTTTAGGTGCAGCAATAGGAAAGCATCACGGAGGATTGCTTTCGGTAAAAGAAAAAATGGGATATGATGCTGGAAAAAAATCAGGATACTGGAAAGATTTTGGAAATGTAAAAGATGAGCTTGAAAAGATTATAGAAAAAACAGGAGAATTCCCGACGCAAACATATCTAACAAGAAATGGATATGCAAGTTTAAATTCGGGAATGAGGCATCATGGTGGACTTACGAGAGTGCGAAAAAAACTAGGATATAAAGAGCTTGTCAAACCAAAAGGATATTGGCAGGAATGGAAACATGTTGAAAAAACTTTAAAAAAGATGATACGAGAATTAGGGCATTTTCCAAAGAGTATAGATTTTAAGGATTCGAAATATTCAAGTATTCCCAATGCAATAAAAGAATTTCACGGAGGAATGGATAAGGTAATGGAAAGAATGAGGTATGAAAGAGAATCAACACCTATGGGATATTGGAAAGATTTTGATAATGTTTCAAAGATAATCTCAGAGTTAGAAGAAAAATTACAGCATTTTCCTAGTGCAACTGAAATGCATAATGCCGGATACTCTTCATTACCTTCAGCAATCCAAAAATACCATGGAGGATTGCATACCGTTGCCGAAAAATTAGGAAAAAAAACACAGCTAAGAGAAGCCGGGTATTGGACATTAAAAAGAACCAAGGAAAAATGCCTGGAATTTATGACTGAATTGGGTTATTTCCCAACACAACAAGATCTTAAGAAAAGATATGATCATTATCAAGGATTAAATGTTGGCGTAAAAAAACATGGAGGATTTGCTCGACTAAAAAGACTTTTGAAAATAACCGAGAAAAAAAAGCCTTCAGGGTACTGGGACGAGAAAACAACTTTACAAGAAGCAAAAAAAATCTATAACGATTTAGGATATTGGCCAAAACAAAAGGAATTGTGTGAGATGGGAAGAAATGATTTAGTTGCTGCTTTATCTAAATACATAGGAGTAGCAGAATTACGAAAAAAATTCGGTCTGAAAGTAATTAGAGTAGCTGATGGACATTGGACAGAAGAAACAATTCTAAATGAATGCAGAAATATTGTCAATAAAAACGGAGATCTTCCCACAAAAAGCGGATTAGGGGAATTAGGAAGATCAGATTTGGCAGCGCAAATTGAAAGAAATGGAGGATATTATTATTTTAGAGAAAAATTAGGATTATCAGGGCGTAAAAAACAATATAAATTTTGGACAAAAGAGAATACATATGCCGAAGCGAATAAATTATACGAAGCACTCGGGCATTTTCCAACTGAAGATGAACTAAGTAAGCATAAGATATCAACATTAGCAGAAGCAGCTCGAGAACATTTTGGAGGAATGAGGGATTTAAGAAAATTAGTGCTAGAAGCACACGATGATTATGACGAGGATCCCCAGTTAAAAGATTTGAAATATATTCAAGATCAGCTTAAAAAAATAAAAGAAGAGAACGACATGAATCTCTTTCCTGGCCAGATGACTTTAAAAAAACTGGGTTATAGTGATTTAATTTCTGCGATAAAAAGATATCACGGAGGACTCAATGCAGTAAGAGAATCTTTGGGAGAAAAACCGGTTGCTAAAAATGGTACCTGGAATCCCGATTACGTTTTGACAGAAGTTATAAGAATAATGAATGAGAATAATTGGGAAGATTGGCCGGGAGAAAAAGCTTTGAGAAAAATAGGGTATACCATGATTCCTGAGGCTATTAGAAAATGTTATGGAAGCACTCAAGCATTTAGAGAGGTATTAGATGAACATGTAGGAAAAGGAAAAAAACTAGAATCTTCTTAGAAGCCTATATTGGAAACTAGTTATCGAAAATTATTTTTTATATAATCCACTAATTTGCTCCCAGTTAGTTGAATTGTTGATGCTCCAACACGTGCATAAAAATCCTCTAATTTGCTGTATTTCACAAAAACTGGCTTATGACTTTTCATACAACTAACTTTCATTATATGCTTCCCGTTAATAGGATAAATTTCAAAATGCAAATAAGGTATAAACTCATTGCCGATATGTTCCTTAACTAAGTTAGTAAAATGAAGATTAAATTTATCGTTAGAAGGAAAAGTGTCTTTTTCAATTCCGAAAATTTCTCCAGTGTCTGAAACTCCAATCAATAAAGTTCCTCCTTCAGTATTTAAAAAACCGGATATACTTTTCAATATCGTGAGCTCAATATTTTTGTCATATGTATGGGTATGGAGATTAGTACGCAAAGTGGATTTAAACTCAAGCTTTTCGTTCTCACCTTTTTTTATTAATTGCAAAATTTCTTCAGGTGATTCATGTTTCTCCACAAATAAATTAGGATTTTTAGTTTTAAATTTTTCAACTAAAGAGTTTATCAAGAAAATATTTCCACCTTTCAAATAAAAAAAGCCCGAAACAATAGCAAAAATAGTCCCTAAAAATACCAACGATAAAGATTGCATGGCAAACTCATAATCGGATATATCGATTGCATAATTCAAATAAATTTTCAAATAATATTTAGAAATCTCAGAGAGTGATCCAATAGCTAAAGAAATACTAAGTGAAAAAATAAATATCAATAAAAAATTAGGTTTTAATTTACTGTTTTTATATAGAACCGTCATAAAAGCAAAGCCCACAAATCCAATAGCCAATCCAAAAAATATTTGTATAACTAATCCGCGTAAATCTCCCAAGAAAAAGGAAATTACAACAAACAAGAGTAAAATAAATTCTATCTCTTTAGGAACTTCAATATTTACTCTTCGAATAATGGATGGAATAAAAATCAAAAGAAGTAAAAGTAAGTTGACAAATAAAATTCTCCAAGAGTGCGCGTAAATTGAATATGCAATCGATAAAACTAAAATAACCTTGATTATAACGGAAAGAGAGGTTTGAATCTTTCCAGAATGCTCCTGAAGGATGTGGGATATCATTGTCACTTCTTTATTAAAAATCGAAGAATAAAGAGCATATAAGGTTTGTTGTATTTAAGATACATACATAGTTTTATAAAATTCCTAAACTTTTTATTTCTCTCAAAAAATGGTGAACAAAATTTACCTTGGATCTGATCATGCAGGTTTTTCTTTGAAACAAAAATTAAAACAGTATTTTGAAAATAATGATATTACATACGAAGATCTTGGTAGTTTCGAAAAAAACGAAAATGATGACTATCCTGATTACATAATACCTGTAGCGCGTTCTGTTTCAAAAGATAAATTAACTCTAGGTATAATAATAGGCGGTTCAGGTCAGGGAGAGGCAATAGCCGCAAATAAAATAAAAGGCGTTCGTGCAGCCGTATATTACGGAAAAAATCCAAAAATATTAAAGCTATCTAAAGAACATAACGATGCCAATATACTTTCATTAGGTGCAAGATTTTTATCCGAAAAAGAAGCAATAAACGCAATTAAATTATGGTTGAATTCTAAATTTAGTAAGTTAAGAAATCATCAGCGTAGAATTAAAAAAATAGATAAGCTTGGTAGTTAAAATGGATTCTGAAATGGAAATAATGCAGCAAGGAAAATATGAAATAATTCCATCAATAATAGCAAAAGATCAGGCAGAATTAAATGATCGAATAGAGAAAGTTTCTAAATACAAAAAATATATTCAGCTCGATATTATGGATGGAGTATTTGTAAAAAATAAATCTTTGATGTTCAATTTTAAAATTCCTGGTCAGTTTAAAACTGAAGCCCATTTAATGGTAGTTGACCCTCGCGCATGGATAAAAAAAAATTCAGAGAAAGTTAACACAGTTATAGTGCATAAAGAATCGCCGTATTTTAATGAATGTATCCAGCTATCAAAAGCAAAGAAAAAAAAGGTCGGCATCGCGTTAAATCCAGAAACTTCTATAAAGGAATTGGCAACTATACAAGAAAAAATTGATAAAGTGTTAATAATGGCCGTTCATCCCGGCGATTATGGGAATCGTTTTTTACCTCAGATGACAAAAAAAATTAAAGAATTAAGGCATAGATTCCCAGACGCAGACATTGAAGTGGATGGCGGAGTAAATGATAAGACAATAAAAAAATTATACCTGGCTGGGGCTAACAAATTCATCGTGGGCAGTTTTTTGCAAAAAAGCAGGGATATCGAGAAATCCATTGAAAAATTAGAGACTGCATTGAATAATTTTCCGAAAGAAGGTTTATAAAAATATCCTGCCTTGTATTAAAAAGAGATGACCTCCATTAATAATTTACAAACCGCTGCAAACGTTCTTAGAAGAGATGTTATTGAGATGACAACACAAGCAGGCAGCGGCCATTTAACTTCTTGTTTATCCTGCGCAGAAATTATGTCAGCTTTATTTTTTCATACAATGAAATATGATGTTAAAAATCCTAGCAATGAAAATAACGACGAATTTATTTTAAGCAAAGGTCATGCAGCCCCCATTCTCTATGCAGCGTTAAAGCATGCTGGGTGTATAAACGATAATCTTCATACATTACGATCACTGAACAGCCCATTAGAAGGTCACCCAATTCCATCTGAAAAATTTAAATGGATTAAGGTGGCAACCGGTTCATTAGGGCAGGGATTGTCAATTGGTCTAGGAATGGCTCTCGCAGGAAAAATTTCAAAAAATAATTTTAAAGTATACACTCTATTAGGTGATTCAGAAATAGCCGAGGGAAGTGTATACGAAGCAATGCAGCTTGCAGAGTATTATAAGCTCAATAACCTGATCGCAATCGTAGATGTTAATGCATTAGGACAAACTGGAGAAACTATGAATACCCACATTGAAAATTATAAAAAAAGAATGGAAGGCTTCGGATGGGAGGCTATATTCATAAATGGTCATGACATTGCAGAAATAATTTTTGCGTTAAAAAAAGCAAATTCATCAAAAAAACCAGTTATTATATTAGCCAAAACAGTAAAGGGAAAAGGTATACCTCTAATTGAAGGAAAAAACGGCTGGCATGGTCGCGTTTTGTCAAAAGATTTATATGAACAAGCCAAAGAAAAATTTTCTAATTTATCCTTCCCTTCAATAAAAATTATTAAACCCGAACATAATTCCACAAAAAAATTTTCTGGAAATAAAACTATGGTTACAACCTATGATCCCCAAGTGGAAATATCGACACGAGAAGCATACGGATATGCTATCCTCAATCTAGCCAAAGCTGATTCTTCAATGCTAGTTATTGATGCAGAAGTTTCCAATTCTACTTATGCTGAGACCGTAAAAAATAACTTGCCAAATCAATTTATCGAGGCTTTCATTGCAGAACAAAATATGATTGGAATGGCTTTAGGTTTGAGCAAAAAAAATAAAAATGTTTTTGCATCAACTTTTGCTGCATTCTTAACTCGTGCGCATGATCAATTACGAATGGCTGCATATTCTCATGGCAATTTTAGTGTATGCGGAAGCCATGCAGGAGTATCAATTGGTGAAGATGGCGTTTCACAAATGGGCCTTGAAGATATAGCGTTATTCAGATCGTTATATAATTCTACAGTATTTTATCCCAGCGACGCTGTTTCATGCAACAAATTATTAGAACAATGTAAAAAGTTGTCAGGAATAAAATATATAAGAACTACTCGAAGTAAAACTCCTATAATCTACACACAAAAAGATATTTTTCCTGTTGGTGATTTTAAAATAATAAAAAAATCAGACAGAGATAAAATAGTATTGATCGGCGCAGGCATAACGCTGCATGAATCATTAAAGGCCTATGAAGAACTAAAAAATAAAAACATTTCTGCAGCAGTTGTCGATATATATTGTATCAAACCATTCAATCATAAAAAATTATTTGATTTTATTGAGAAACACGGAAACAAAATTATAATAGTGGAGGATCACTACGAGGCAGGAGGAATTGGAGAAATGATACTCGCCAATCAACATTCATTAAAAGAGTTTAAGCATCTTTGTATTAGGAAATTACCTCATTCAGGAAAATCAGAAGAATTGTTAGATTATGAATGGATTAATGCGAGATCGATTGTAGACGCATCGACTAAATTAATTCATTAGTATTTTTTTGAATTTTTTTGAAGATCGCATTTTCGGACAATTAATGTATATCTTTCGCTGGTAACCGGATTTAAATAATGGATTGGACGATACTTTTGTTCTGACTCTTGTCGCGCAGCTCTCAATAATACTAAACTTCCAGGATTTTGAGCGAGAGCAATAGAACCATTCTTTTTTCTATCGAGGCATACATACAATGGATCTTGCCCAATGAGAATAAAAATTGAAATAAGGTCTCGATCAGTTGAAAAATCTTGGTGAGGAGTAATCCCTTGCGAGTTTTCTCCATAATGATGGATGCCTAATGCATTAAAGCTAGTGCCGTTAAAATTCGCTTTTTTAGCAATCTCGGAGTAAATCAGAGAATATTCATCAACAAATTTTTGTAATGGTAAAAATTCCTGCGGAGAAAAAGTATGTTCATCAATATCATAAAAATATTTAGTTCTCATGTCTTGTCTAACTTTTCCCTGCATTTCTTTTACTTTTGTCAATTCATTATAAGTTCTGGCAAATGAATTTAATTCGTTTATTCCAGTCGTCGTTAAAACACCATCTAAAGATAATGCCCCAATAGAATCAAAATTATACAAATTTTCAACTACATCATCAATAGGTATTTTATCCGGATTAATATAAGGCATAATAATGCGGCAAACAGCAATTTTATAAATATTGTGGTAAAGAACATTTAAAAAATTGCAATACTTTAATAAAAGATGGATTTTAAAAAAAGAGTTGAGATGTGTTTTAGAGGTAATGATGTAAGATGTCTATCTGAAAAAGAAATTGATGAGGAACTTGCATATATCACAGGAAAAGCTGTTGTAGATTTCTTGAAATGTAAAAAATTAATTGTGGGCATAGACATGAGAAAATTTTCGCCTATTTTAAAAAATAGCTTTGTAAAAGGAGTGACTGAACAAGGATGCGATGTGATCGATATTGGCATGATTGATACGCCCGGATTATATTTTGCAACCGGAAAGTTTGATCTACCTGGAGTAATGATAACGGCCTCCCATAATCCTATTCAGTATGAGGGTATAAAAATAGTAAGGGAAAAAGCTCGACCAATTGGTTTAGGAACTGGATTAGAAAAAATAAAAGAATTAGTTTTAAAAAATAAATTTAAGCAGTCATCATTAGGTAAAATTATCAAAAAAGACATTTACAAAGATTACAAAAAATACGTCGATACATTTATTGACCAAAGATCCTTTGAACCAATAAAAATAATTGTTGATGCAGGAAATGGAATGGGCGGAAAAATTTTCCCATTAATCTATGATGGATTTCCTTTCAAGGTAATTAAAGAATGCTTTGAAATAACAGGGAACTTCGAAAAACATGATGCAAATCCATTCATTCTAAAAAATACAGAAGATCTGCGTAAAAACATTGTCAAAAATAAATTCGAATTAGGGATTGCATTTGATAGTGATATGGATCGAGTTTTTTTCGTCGATGAAAATAGTAAATTAATAGATTCTTCATCAATTGCGTATTTAATAATTAAACATTTTTCAGAAAAAATAAAAAAATCTGGTTTCCTGTACAGCGTTACTATGAGCAAATCACTCACTGAATTTGCAGCTCATTCAAAATTTAAGGCAATAAGATGTCCTGTCGGCCACGCATTCATAAAAAAAATGCTAAAAGAAAAAAATGCTTACTTTGGCTGTGAAGATTCAGGTCACTTTTACTATAAAAATAATTTTTATGCAGACTCTGGAATTATAACCAGTTTAATAATTTTGGAAATATTTTCAAAAGAAAAAAGGAAAAACAAATCAGTAAAATTTTCAGAACTTGTTTCTTCGTGTAATATATATGCTAAAATGCAGGAAAAAAGTTTAAAGTTTAAATCTAGAGAAAATGCATACAAAAAAATAGTTAATTATTTCAAGAAACAAAATCCAAAAAAAATAGAAAAAATAGACGGTATGAGCTTTTATTTCGACAACTACTGGTGCAACATTCGCATAAGTAAAACCGAACCTTTTTTAAGATTTAACATGGAAGCCAATAATCAAAAAATATTAGAGGAAAAGGAAAAAGAAATTGAAACTTTTTTGAGAAATCTATAAAAACCCTCAAATTCTATAAAATCATGGACGAACAAAAATCACTTAACATGAAAGAAGGTTTAACCTATAAAGTATGTTCTTGCGGTCACTCAAAAATACTTCCATTATGTGACGAGTCCCATAAAGCGTATAATGAGGAGCATGGAACTAATTATAAGTCAGTCCGTGTGACCCCAGAAATAGACACTGAAGTTAAGGTCGCGTGCAAAAATTGGGAAAATCAATACTGATATCTTTAAATTATACTCGTACATAAACATTTTATGGATTTGTTCATACTTTTCGGCGTTAGCGGAGATTTATCGCGAAAAAAAATTATTCCAGCCTTTTACGAGTTATTCAAACAAGGAAAATTGCGAGATACACGAATTCTAGGCGTATCTAGAAGAGATTTATCTCCCGAATATATACTCCAAGAAGTAAAACCCCATATAAAAAATGTAGAAGATAAAAAACTTCAAGAATTTAAAGAAAATTTGGATTATTTTCAATTAACATTTTCTGATAAAGAAAAATATAGTGAATTAGCAAGCTACATAGAAAATATTGAAAAAAAACATCGAATAAAGGATAAAATCTTCTATATTTCCACATCGCCCGAATTTTATGAACCAATAATTGAAGCTTTAGGGAATAATAATATCTCTCGCAATTCGAAAATCATTATAGAAAAGCCGTTTGGAGAAGATACAGATTCCGCGAGTAAATTAAATATGTTACTGAAAAAATATTTTTCTGATGAGAATATATTTCGGATGGATCATTATCTCGGAAAAAAATCAATTCATGAGTTGGAAAAATTAAGAGAGCCTGAAAAATTACAAATTATATTCATCGAGCCATTTGGCATTGGAACACGGGGAGAGTACTACAATAAATTTGGCGCGCTAAAGGATGTTTTCCAAAATCATATTTTGCAGTTAGCTGCTATTACTTTAGCAAAAAAAGAAGCGGAGAAAATATTCATTTTGAAAAAATTATCCATTGAGAAAATAATATGTGGACAGTATAATGAATATTTAAAAGAAGATAAAATTCCTCAGCATTCAAAGACTGAAACATTTGTCGCTATCAAAATGATTTATGAGAATATTCCGATCTATATACTGGCAGGGAAAAAACTTTCCAAGAAAAAATCTGCAGTTATAATTCAGCGCAGCAACAAAGAAACAGAAATAGATTTTACCAATGACTATTTTCCTGCAGAACCCTATGTACATCTTATTGCCGACGTTTTTTCAGGAAAACAAACTTACTTTGTTTCAGAAGAGGAAATAGAAGAACAATGGAAAATCGTGGAAAAACTAGCTTTAATGAAACCTAAAATAATAAAATATGATCATGAAATTCCCACTGAAGCAAAGAAACTTATAGAAGATGATGGATGGGAATGGAGAATTTAGAACAAATATAATCAAAATATCTTCTCAAATAAGGGCATATGCGCAACCCGGGAATTGAACCCGGCTCTTATCCTTGGCAAGGATACATTCTACCGATAAACTAGTCGCGCTTGCAAATACAAGAAAATCTGTGTTTAAAAAATTTTATATTGGTTATTTCTGTATAAAAAAATACCATATTATTTAAACAATTAACTCATAATTATATTTATGATAAAGGTATTAGGAATTGCAGGTAGCCTTCGCGAAGAATCATTTAATAAATATTTATTGAAAAATGCAGTAGATTTATGTCCTGATGATGTTGAATTAGAAGTTTTTGACATAAAGGATATTCCTATCTATAATCAAGATGAAGAAATGAATCCACCGGAAATTATTAAAATTTTCAAAGAAAAAATAAAAAATGCAGATGCAATTCTATTCGCAACGCCAGAATACAATTATTCGATTCCAGGTGTCTTAAAAAACGCTATTGATTGGGCTTCACGGCCATACGGCGATAATTCCTGGGATGGAAAACCAGTCGCTATTATGGGCGCATCAGTTGCTATGACTGGTACAGCGCGAGCCCAGTATCATTTACGGCAGGTTTTCGTTTATCTTAACATGTTCCCTTTAAATCGACCAGAGGTTATGGTTCCTTCTGCAGCAGACAAATTTGATTATGAAGGAAATCTAAACGATGAAAAATCTCGTGAAAAAATTACAGAACTGCTCAAAGCACTAGCAGACTGGACAGTAAAGTTGCAAAATAAAAAATAAGAATTCTATTTCAAAATCTCTTAAAGAGCAAATAAAAAAATAAAAAATAATATGTTCTAAAAATTAGAACCGTGGATTTCGTTTCATGTAACAGTCCTTGCAATAAACCGGTTTTCCTTCTGTCGGTTTAAATGGAACTTCACATTCTTTCTTGCATTCATCGCAAACAGCTTTATGCATTTCTCTTGGTCCAAAATTACTTCTAAAACCACGATTAAATCCGCCACCACCGCCGTTTCTTGGTCGGTCGTTTCTACGATCTTCGAATCTTCCCATTGTTGGTCCTCCCATATATTTACTTCCCCAGCATCCTCTTAAGCTGGAAATTATATGAAATTAAGCGGCTTTAAATATCTATCTAATAAGGCTGGGTCATTGTTTTGGCATATTTTTTTCATCCATAAAAAAAACTTCCCAAATATGACCGTCGATATCTTCAAAACTTCTGCCAAACATCCACCCATGATCCTGTGCTTCTCGTGGTTCCGTGCCACCGGAAGCAATAGCTTTCTCGATCATTTCATTAACTTCCTCCTTGCTTTCAACCTGCAATGCCAATAAAACCTCCGTATTCTTTTTTGCGTCACTAATCGTTTTCGGTGTGAAGGTTTTGAAAAACTCTTCACGCAGTAACATCGCAAAAATATGTTCTCCAATTATCAAACATGCTGCATTATCGTCGGTAAATTTTTGATTAAATTCAAAACCGAGTTCAGAAAAAAATGCTTTAGTTTTTTGGAGATCCTTCACCGGAAGATTTACGAAGATTTGCTGAACAGCCATAGTTAATTATATTCTAGTAATTTATAAACATACTACTACAAAAATGGCAGTATATTATGGTTTCGCAATTTTCCAGATATTTTGAAAAAAATCCCTATATCTCTTAGCCATAAATGGAGATTCTATTAAATATGCAGTTGGATAAGGTTCTCCTATAAGCATCGATACTTTATTTCCAACTATGTTTACTCCTGCTGGAAGAGCAAGAGAACTGAATCTAAAATCAAAATTTTTAACCTCTTTATACTCTTTTTTATAGAATTCTTTTTGTGAATCTAAAGCAATGACTTTTACAACCACTCCCCTTTCTATTCTTTTTAAGTGGTGTTTCTTAAAAAATTCATTCACTTTTTCATTTTTGAATTCATCACCAGGTGCAAAGACAAGATATTCTTCACCTTTCTTCCATAGATCTAACATTTCTTCAAAAAGGACATTTATACCTTTTATTCCTTCATAAACTGCGGCTGATTGTTTATATTGAGAAAGCTTCTGTTTTTCTTTAATCTTAGGGATTATTTTTTTCAATTGTTCTTCCTGTTCTGATAGCCTATTTTTCTTCAATTTAATATACTCTAGTAAATGCTCCGGATCTGATGGTTGAAAATATTTTATGTTATTTTCTATTATATAAGAAACTAAGCCTTTTTGGATAAGTTTATCCAATATTAAATAGACTTTTGAAGTGTGAACTCCAGAGTATTTGCTTATTTCCCCTGTTTTCGATTTCCCCTTTTCTAATAAAGCAAAATAGACTTTAATTTCTCCTTTTGAAAAACCTATTTCGGCGAATATACTTTTATCCATATCCTTATCGAGTTTCTCACCCTTATAAACTTTTTTACTACTACCCCTAAAGGGAGAGATTTCTTTTAAGTAAGTAATATGTTACCGCCTAATCATGAATATTAATAATGAAACGCAAATTGGAACATACATCTTTGAACTTACTAATAGGTGTAATGAGAGTTGCGCTTTTTGTTATGCAATATCTTTTGATTCAAATATGAGAAGAGCAAGGATAGCCGATCAATTAACTGATAAAGAATGGATTTCTGGACTCGAAAACATTGTTCAGGAAGATGCAAAAGCAGTTGATCTTTCCGGAGGAGAACCAACACTTTATTCTAATTTTCCAGTAATTATTGAAAGGGCCAAGGATTTAGGTCTGTATGTTATTGTTTCTACAAATGGCACAACTCATAAAAGAGATAATGTAAGAAACGCACTCGAGAAATATGCAGATTGTATAGCTTTGTCCATTCATGGAGTTGAAGACTTACATGATCATATAAAAGGAAGGCAAGGTTCATATGAAACTATAATTGAATCTTACAAACATTATTCTGCTATAGGTAAGAAAATGAAGATAAATACAGTTGTATGTAAGGATAACCTGCATGACTTGATTGATATTGGAGAAGCATTAGATATAGAACATTCTCAATCTCAATGGAAGTTAAGTCAGGCTATCTCAAGAGAGTCTGGAAGAACAAACAGAAAGCTAGTTCATGTATCAAATGAGGAATTTGATAATGTAAGTAAAGAAGTTACCTCTAGATTTCAAAAAGCTTATTCTGAAGGAAGAATAACCTTTAGGGAAGATGACAGTCAAGTAGAAAGATTCCAATTTGCTCCATATGTGATAGTAAGCTCAGATGGAGAGATGCATATTCCAATAGGGGAACAACATATAAAGTTAGGTGTTTCTGTTCTGGATAGCAACTATTACGTTGGTTTAAGTAAGGTTTTTGATAGTTTAGGAAATTTTCCAGAGAAAGTTAACAGAAATCATGAAAAGTTTTATGGTTCTCCAGATAAACAAATAAAAGATTCTTTGCCCGTGATTCAACCACTAAACAAACCACAAGGAAGTTCTTAGTGGAACAAAGGAATAATATGAAAGATCAAACAGAACTAAAGAATAGTTTGGAAAAACAAGCTAGAAATTACTATCGACAATTAGTCCAGATGTACTGTCATAACAGCAAATGTGGAGATGAAATTCCATTTGGAACAGAGGAACAATTTATCAGAAATTATATATTGGAAAGTACTAATCAAGCAGTAAGGGACGAATCAAACAGTGGATAAAACTAGAAAAACGAACTTTTGTAATATAGTGCTATTTTTAGAGCAACATATTATAAATATGTCTGTTAGAACTGACTAACTTATTTTTTCTGTGATAAAAATGAGAGTGACTTAGTTGGAATATGTTGGAGAAGAATAATTTATTAATCTAATAAAATTTAGTTTATTATGAAAGAAAAGAAATTGCCAAAAATAATTGAAGAGGTAGGATTTGACTTTAGTTGGGACGAAAAAAAGGTTTGGAAGTTAAACTATCCTGTTGAAGAGATAAATATAGAAGAATTAACTTGGCATTTTGAGATTCCATTTCATTGGCATGGAAGTCAGATATATAACTTAAAATCAATAGAGATAATAAGTAATCCAGATAACTACAAAGAAGAATATGAAAGAACTATGAAATCTGATTTAACTCACCCAATAGATATAATGTGGAATAAAGGAAAGTGGTTAATTCTTGACGGGCTTCATAGATTGATGAAAGCGAAAATACTCGGATTGAGGAAAGTTAAGGTAAGAAAAATTCCACGTTTGGAAGTACCTAATATCTTAAAAGATGATTAAAAATAAGTTAGTCAAAACCAATCAACTTATTATAAATTTTGGGGGTATTTACGCACCCAAAAATTGCAATAACTCAAACACTAAAAATGCAGGCCAAACCAACGCCTTTAAAATACCGAGAACACCATTCCAAAAACCCGTTGCCGAGGAAATATAATAAATCACGGCACCAATAAAACCAAAGCCATACACTGCACCGCCAGAATTGCAGCAAGAATAAATAACTGTTTTTTTCATATACAATTAAGGGTGGATTTATTTAAATAATTATTCATTTCCAATTTATTCTTGTTTTTCATCGTCCATAAAAATTCTATGCATGAGTCTTTTTTATTTCTTTCTTAAAAACATCCAGAGTAGGATAAGAGCAACAACTATAAGAGTGCCATTCAATACATCCGTTAAAGCAGGCCAATAACACCAAATGCCTCCAATAGACGAACATAAAACCGGAATGCCATAGATATTAAAATCAGTGAAATAAAAAAATAATCGTAGAGCAAAAAAAATCAAGAAAAGAAATAAACTAATAAAAAATAAATGTTTCTTCATAGTACCTTTTTTTCTAAGCTATCTTGCGATGGAACCCATTCTCCATTTGTATCTTCAATACATTTCATAACTTTTAATTTTGACTGAGGATAATGATTTTTAGAATGAGGCAAATTTTTAGAGTCTAAACTCCTGAATAGATCTATATAAAATTTTTCAATAGTGGGTAAATACGTTGTATTATACATCTATTTGTTAGATGATGAAACTATTAATAGATTTCGTAAATAACAGGGCCTTAGGCTATTCGAAATCCATTTTGTTTTAATTTTTTTATTAATTATATATTATTACCCTAAACTTTTAATTCCCAATTTTCTTTCTAGTTCCTCTAATTCAACACCCATTACATAAGAGTCTATATTTCCTTTTTTTGGCACATATAAATCAAAACAAACATTTCTTCCAGTAATTTCTCCTCCTCCGCCTATGAAATCAATATCACTATCAGGGTAAACTAAAACAGACTTCTTACTGATTAGAGAATAAGAGCCAGGATTGCATGAACATAAAATTAAACCAGCATATTTTCCATCTGTTTTATTGACCCAATTTTGGACTTTAATATCCTTCCCATTATCACAGTAAGTCCAATTACCATTTACTTCTCCTCCATGCGCGAATAGTATAGCATAATCATTTAAATGATTAATCTTTCCAAATAATTTGATATATCTCTCAAAATCTTCCCTACCCTTAAAAATATCTTCTAAATAACTATCAGCTAGCTCTTGAAATTGTTGTTCAATTGTTAGGGAAGACAGAGGGTCAATTTTTTCAGCAAACTCAATAAGTTCATGATCTCCCGCATATAGATCTCCCTGACTAATACTATATTTTTTCATAATTATTCAATTTTTATTTTTTAAATTTTACTTCAATTCCCGTTAAGGAAATAAATAGTATCGCTTTGCGATAGTATATGGCCTTAGGCGGAATCGAACCGCCGACCGCTCGGTGTAAACGAGCTGTTTTGCCACTAGACTATAAGGCCTTTCTTCTCATTAAGGAATAATGAG
>JAGVXM010000022.1 GCA_018303785.1 Candidatus Pacearchaeota archaeon | reverse complement strand
AACACCAAAATACCGATATAAAATGATGAGAAAAGAAAAATTGAAAATAATTTGCAGAGTCGCGATCCAAGAAGCATGCAAGCGGCACAACATAGAAATCGAGATCATAAAAGTAATGGACGAGCATGTGCATATGATTGCAGATGTTCCGAGGACAATCAGCGACGCGAAAGCGCTGCAAATTATAAAAGGACTATCATCTTATATCCTTTTTCGATTATGTCCCGCATTAAGAAAGCGATATCCCGACGGACATTTCTGGACAGAAGGATATTTTTGCGACGGTGTTGGTAACAGCAATTTCGCACGGAATAACTTCAAATTACTAAGGACGCCTCGCTTTTTGCCCGCAGGCAAAAAGTTGCGAACGAAGTGAGCAACCCTTCAGGGCGAGGAGGATGTCACTTCATTATCTTTTGAAGACGCTATGAAATTTGTTTCTCATAGAGAAAATTAATATTTATCCTGTTGGACATTTACTTTCAGTCCAATAGAGAACTTTATCATCCATACAAGCTTCACAACTGCTGCCGTAGGTTTGTGCGCATGGATATCTTATACATTGTACTTTTTCTGGATTGTTCCATCCGCAAACAGGCTGATAGATTTTAATACATGCTGCCGCATCCCTTTGATCAAGTGTACAAAAATTTTGTTGATTTGAAACTTCATCAATTTCTTCAACAAATGTTTTTCCTTCTGCTCTACATTGTCGTGGGTAGCTTTCCATTATTGGATAGCCGGTTTTTGCGCATTCCTCAAAATTTGAAAATTTTTCTTGAAGTTTAATCAATAAAAAAAGTTTAATCAATAAAAAACTTAGAGTTATTCCTATGATGGCTAATATAATAATTAATATCATGATTGTTTTTGTTTTCATTTTCTATATTATAAGAAATTTACTATTTAAATTCAGTATTTATGTGTATAAATATTTATTAAGTTCTTAAAGTTAATTAATAAAAAGAGCCCATGCCACACCAATGCACACACTGTTCAAGAATTATTTCGGACGCATCGGTAGAGCTTTTAAAAGGATGTGAATGTGGTAGTAGATTTTTTTATTATATCAAGCAAGAAAAATTAGATGAGATGAAAAATGAGGTTCGACAAGTTATGTCTGAATTAGATAAAGCTGATAAAGTTCAAATTGAAAAGGATATTCGTGAACTAACTGGATTGTGTGATGAACCTGATAAACCGATAATACTTGATATCGAAGCTGTTAAAGTGTTACGACCCGGAAAATTTGAAATTGATATTGTAAAATTATTCAAGCAACGGCCTTTGATTTACAAATTAGGCGAAGGAAAATATATTATCGATATAGATTCTTCTATGAAAGAGGGAGGAACTATTAATTATTTTGATACTGATGATGCAGATGTCGAAGAAATTAATGAAGAGTCAAATAATCCTGAAGAGACTCGAGAAAATGTTTAAATAACAATTTCTCTCTTTAATTATATGGAAAAAATTTATGATGTAATTATTGTTGGCGCTGGACCTGCAGGTTATACTGCTGGGATATATTCTGCGCGTGCTGGACATTCTGTTCTTATGATTGCTGGGTCATTGCCCGGCGGACAACTTGTAAATACAACTGATGTTGAAAATTTTCCAGGATTTGATCAAGGGATACAAGGACCTGAATTGATGAAATTAATGAGAAAACAAACTGAAAAATTTGGCACAGAAATTATTATAGATAAAGTTGTTCGTGTTGATTTTTCTTCAAAGCCATTTAATGTTTTTACTAAATCAAAAACTTTTAAATCGCAATCTGTAATTATTGCCACTGGAGCTAGTCATAGAAAGCTTGGATTGGATAGTGAACATGTTTTTGAAGGGCGAGGAGTTTCTTATTGTGCAATATGTGATGGACCTTTATTCAAAGGCCAGGAATTAGTTGTTGTTGGTGGTGGTGATGCAGCTATGGAAGAAGCAATTTTCATGGCAAAATTTGCAAAGAAAATTCATGTTTTACATCGAGGAAGTAAAAATGAATTGCGTGCGAGTAAAATAATGCAAGAACGCGCATTTAACATAAAAAAAATTGAGTTTCATTTTAACACTGAAGTAAAAGAAATTAAAGGAGATACTAAGGTTCGGGAAATTATTGTCATAAATAATAAGACTCATAAACTGAGTACTATAAAAACTGCAGCAGTATTTATTGCGATTGGTCAAGTGCCGAGCACTGAAATTTTTAAAAATCATTTGACTTTAGATAAAAAAGGTTTTATTGTAATGAAAAAGAATACTCAAACCTCGGTTGGGGGGGTTTTTGCTGCTGGTGATGTGCATGATTACACATATCGACAGGCAGTTACTGCTGCAGGATATGGTTGTATGGCTGCATTGGATTTAGATAAATATTTGAAAGCGAGTGAGAAACATTAATAATCAGCTTTAAATATTCTCTGAAAGTATTTACTCTATGAATAAAGAGGGGAAAGCTAATAAGCTAATCGAGGAACAATTAGAAAGAATAAAGCCAACTTCTGAAGAAATGGCTAAGATTAATTTTCTTGCTGAGGAGTTTTTCACATTTTTACATTTTGTTTTGAAAAAAAATCGAATAGATGCCGAGATTTTTTTGGGTGGAAGTCTTGCAAAGGGAACTATTATAAGGAAATCTCATTATGACATTGATGTTTTTGTTCGATTTTCACGACGTCATGAAAATATATCTCAGTTGCTGGAAAAAGTTTTAGGTTCAAAAGCTATGAAGATTCATGGATCTCGAGATTATTTTCAGATAAAAAAAGAAAATATTCTAATTGAAGTAATTCCTGTTTTGAAAATAAAGAATCCTGAAGAGGCTGAAAATGTTACAGATTTAAGTTATTTTCACGTCAATTATTTGGTTGAGAAAACAAAGAAAAATAAAAAATTACCTGATGAAATTCGAATCACAAAAAATTTTTGTTATGCACAGCGATGTTATGGTGCTGAAAGTTACATCAAAGGATTTTCAGGATATGCATTAGAATTACTTATTTGTCATTTTGGAAGTTTTTTAGAGTTTATTAATGCAGCTGCACAATTAAAACGAGGAGACAAAATAATTATTGATGATTCTCATTTTTATTCGGATAAAAAGGAATTGCTTGAAGACTTAAATGAGGCTAAGAAACAAAGCCCTATAATTTTGATTGACCCGACGTTTAAAGATAGAAACGCATTGGCTGGTTTAAGTGAAGAAACATTTCAAAAATTTCAAAAGGTATGTAAAGCTTTTTTAAAAAATCCTGATGCGCGTTTTTTTGCTGAAGAAGATTTGGCGAAAAAATTTACTGGGAAGGAGGTAAAAAAGATTCAAATTAAAACAAATAAACAGGTTGGAGATATAGCAGGGACAAAAAGCAAGAAATTTTTCGATTTTTTCTTATTGCAGTTAAATAAAGATTTTATTATTAGAACATCGGATTTTGCATATAATGGGGATGAGAATGTTGCTTCTTTATTCTTTACCTTGGGAAAAAAGAAGGACGAAATTATTAAGGGGCCTCATATATCTCATGGGATTAATGTTAAAAAATTCAAGAAAGCTCATCCAGCTGCATACATAAAGGCGGGTTTTTCATATGTAAAAGTTAGGCATACGCAATCGTTTGAACAATGGTTATTAAAATTTAAACGAAAATACAAAAAAATATTAGGGCAAATGGGAATTGTTGAATTAAAAATTATTAATTGATTATGAATGTTTTGGTCTTTGTGTCGTTCGTAAACTATATATGGTTCTTTCTAAACTAAGATTTTGTACGCGTTCGGTTCTTTCATTTATTTCTCTTTCTAAACTTTTTTTTAATTTGCATATTCTTAATATTTTTGTTATTAGGCCTACTTTTTTGTAATTAGCTCTATTTCTATAACCTATTTTATTGTAATCTATTACTATTTTTTCAGCTTCGGTTTTATAGTCTACACTTTTAATTATTCCATACTGATCGTAGATTTCGTAGGTCATTTTATTCGATCTGATTAAGATTTATTAGTCTTATTTATTTCGCCTTGGACGTGAGATATTTTAGTTCTCATATTATCTCGTTATTAAATAAATTTTATATTCAATGCCGCTTAAAATAGTAGATGTTGATTCATATTTTTCTTCATTTTTATATCTTTGTCTTTTTAATGATTCTAATTGGCGATATAATAAGTCTGTTAGGTTGTTATCTTCTATTACTTCACAAGGAATATAAACTGTATTGAAATTTAAAAGCAATTTTATCAAATTTCCTCTTTTTATAAGTCGAGGGCTAGATAATAATATTCTTTTATTTTTTATTTCTGTCATTTTGTTCCTAATTATTACTGCTACAATTATTTATTTAATTTTCTTTTGCAGGTTCTTTATTTGCTTTATCAAATAAGTAAGATAAAGCTGATGTGAAAAAAGGTGTGTTTAACCAAATTGCAATTTCTTCTTCTGGCAATTTACCGTTAGAGATGATGAAAAGAACTTGTTCACTGTCTGAAATAAAAAACTTTGATTCAATACTGATTGATTTTGCTTTTATTCTTAATTTTTTGTTTAATTTTTCTATTTCTTTTTCATCTCCTGATAAAGCAATTTTCATTTTGATATTTGATTTTTTTAATCGATCAAAGATTAATGAAAAAAATCGAGCTTTATTGTTTAGCTCGTTAACTGAAGTGCAGATAATTACTTCTTTCTTTGAATTTTCTAATAGCTCTTTTATGTGATTATAAATTGTTGATTTCCCTCTAATAGAACCTGAAATTTCTTCATGTTTTATAGGTTTAATTCCTACCGTATATAATTCTTCTAATTCTGTATATTCATCTGTTTCTTTTAGCTTGGAAATATTTTTTATTTTATCGTTTGCTTCTGCTATTGTATTTGTTTTTAATTTCTCAATTATGATATTGGGTTTGACCGCAATGTATTTTACAGGTTTTCCCAATTTCATAATTGCAAACCCTCTTTTCTCAAGACTTTCCAAAACATCATACGTTCTGCTTCGCGGAACGCCAGAAATTTCTGCTACTTCACCTGCACTTGCTATTCCTTTTCCAAGCAATGCTAGCCAAACCTTTGTTTCGTAAATATTCAGATTAAAATAATCCTTTATTTTTTTGACCAATTCGGGTTTGATTATCATATTAATGGGCTCCTAGAATACATTCGATTAAATCTGTTTGAGAAATTGCCTTTGATTTAATGGTAAAAAGTGTATCATATGCTTGACCATTTAATGAAAAAAGAGCTTTGTTATTATCGTAAACTGTGTAATAAAATGAACCGTTTTCAGTTTCTCTCTGAAATACGAGGAGCTTTTTAATTCCTGACTCACATGATGATTTCAGATAATTATTGAGAGTACTTATGTTCATTGGCCAGCTTAGCTCTATAGCTAAAAAATCTCCTTTATTTTCAAGTTTTCCGCTTATACCGAAGCCTAGATTTCTGAATAGAAGTTGCGTTTCAAGCCTTGCTGATTGTTTATTAATATTTGTCATTTTTAAGTTACATTAAATTGTCTAAAATACTTTATAAACCTTTTGTTTTGTTATTACTGTGTAATTAAAACACCAAAGGTTTTTATAGTTCAATATTTCATTGTTTTAATGAACAAAATTAAAATTATAGAAATATTCATCATTTTTATAGTAGGTTTTCTTAGCGGGAGCTTAATATTAGCTAATAGCGCTGCGATTGAATTGCCTGCTCTTAATTATCTATTTCGGAACTCAACTCCGGCGCCTTTGGATCACGTTGCAGAAAGTAATATAAAAATTTATAACGATCGGGTTATTATATATGTTAATGATGCCAGCTTGAGCTCTTATGCGTCTACAGGTTCTATGAGACCAGTTTTAGATGAAGGTAGCAATGGTATACGAATCAAACCGCAAACTGAAGATGAGATTCAAGAAGGAGATATAGTGACTTTCAGACGAAATAATTTATTAATTGTTCACCGGGTTGTTGAAAAAGGAACTGATGAAGAAGGATTTTACTTTATTGCACAAGGAGATAATAATTCAATTGCTGATGGTAAAATTCGATTTAATGATATTGAATGGAAAACTATTGGGGTGATATATTGAGATGAAATTAGAAAATTTAACTAAAAAAATTCAAGAAGGAATAGAAGAATGTGATATTTATGAATCTCTCACTGACCTTTATTTCGGAATATTAAATTTTGAAGTGGGAAAGAAGCACATACCTTCGTCATATAACGATTTTAAAGATGTCGATTTTGATGAAGCTTATAAAAATATTTTTAAATTGTACGAGTCACTTGTTAGAACTATAGAGAGAATTGAACTGTGTTTACATGACGTTCATATGGCGGCAGAAAGCCAACAAGATTTGCAGTTTTTATTATCGTATTATAATGAACGGAAAGAAAAAACTCTTACTATTATGAATCTTCCTATAAAGCCTTATAAGGAGCGTTTTTTTCAGGCGCTAGAAAAAATAAGGGAAGAAGAAACAAAAAACAAAGAAGGGAAGGATAAAAAAGATGGATCTTGAAACTTTAATGAAAATGATAGATGAAGCTGTTTCAAAGTATAAGAATCATAGAACAACTGCGCAACTTTATTTTGGGGCAGTTGATTTTGAAACTGGAAAAATCCTAAATCCCTCGGAAATTAATCTAAAAAATATCCAATGGGAAGACGGTGTAGATCAGTTTCTTAGTCTTTATACCTCTGTGATTAGAGTTAAAGAATTATGCGATGTTGCGCTGACATGCGCATTTGATGCTGAAATAAATTTATTAGAAAAAATAGATGGGCTGATGAAAGCAGCTGAAATTTCTGAACGTAAATATAGATATGTAATAAAAAAGTCTTTATTGCATTATTCTACTCATCTAGTTAAACAATATGAAAGAAAAAACCAAGAAGGAGAAAAAAGTGAGGAGGGAAATGATGAGTAAAACGAGAAAATCATTTGCACAAAAATATGGAATAAGATGGCGTAATTTAGAAAAGTTTAGTGATGATGAATTTGGTCAATTAGCAGCTATGTGTGGCGAATATAACCTTGATCCCTCACATTTTATCCATAATTATCAAAGGACGCTACATTTACTTAACTTTCCTCTTACAAAAGAACTTATGAACTGTACGTTTAAATCTTCCTCTGCGCTTGTTTTTTTTCTTGAAAATTTTCATTTTGAATCAGCTATGCATTCTCCACTCGAATGTTTACGATCTTCTTATGATTATTATGAACAAAGTAAACAAACGGTAAAAAATTGGGTATTATCTGATGAAAAAAAAGATCAACGAGTAAATCCTACGCTTGAATCATTTTTTAATGAATTGAAATTATATGAGCCGCAATTAGAAAAATTACGCGTAGCAGTCATGGTAACTGGCTCTTTTTATTTTGGTGATCCAAGCATTCATCCAGATATAGATTTCGACTTTATTCATGTTAATAAAGATGATAATCCTGATAATATTTTAGAGACCATTGTTGAAGAAATTGAAGAGTCTTTCCCTATACGAGTAGATGGAAGCGCTGTCAATTTAGAGAATTATCAAAAAGATTTTATATCTCTTAAACATAACAAATATCAACATCTTTTTATTGCCGATTCAGAAAACTTAGAATTCTTTTATATCACTAATTCATTAGTTTTAAATCCAGTTACTTATCTACCTTTTTGTAAAAATGCTCAATTACAAAGAAAAATTGGTCAATTACAGAAAAACATTAATAAAACTGCAAGAACTGATGACATTCTTAGAGCGCTTCTTATAAATTGCTGCGATAGTATTATCTCTGATAGACGTAGAGGAGATATTATCAGGCCCGTATATAAAACCGAGAGTAATTAAATATGCAAGAATATAAAAGAAAAAATTTAGAGGGAATGCTTAAGGCAGTAGAGGATATTAAGAGCCAGTATTATGTTGGAACATGTGAAGCTGCAGTTACCGTCAAAAAAATATCTAAAATTTATCAAAATCCCGAAACAGCAAGTGAACTTATCAATAAAACTCTTGAAGATAAATTTGATGATATAACTTATAGGGCGGCTCCTCAGCGAGTGATTGGCTTAATTGATATTTTTAGGTATGCTTCGTTAGTGCTTGAAAGGAAAATGGTTTTCCAAAATAATAATAATTGTAGACGGTTAATTTCC
>JAGVXM010000021.1 GCA_018303785.1 Candidatus Pacearchaeota archaeon | reverse complement strand
CGCAATTAAATGAACATGCTCCGGCATTACTTTTATAATTTCAATTTCTATCTTATGCCGCTTGCATGCTTCCTCAATCGCAGCTCTGCACATGACTTTTAATTTTTCTTTTTGCATCATATGATACCGATATTTTGGCGTCAATTGAATGTGCTTTTTATTTGCTCCAACAGAGCTTCCGCTATGTTTGTATTCCATGTTTCCTCCAAAAAATTTATTTAGAATGAGCCAGTTCTCTATATATTTACTGTGTTCAAAGGGGCTACTGTCTAGCTCCCTTTGAATAATATTGTTAGAAATAAATAATTATCGACGAATAAACGCAATTCATCCAACCACTAAAGTGGTTGGGGTTCTTGCGAGAGTTCTAAAAATTAAAACTTTTTCGGAACAAGATCAGTGCATACACCAGCAGCAACTGTAGCTCCAGCATCTCGGATTGCAAATCTTGCCATATGCGGATTAACAGATGATTTTTCCAAAACTAAATTACCCATAGGCTTAAATTTACACAAAGCAACATCTCCGTTTTTCAAAAAGTCAACTTTTCCTTGAACTGGTTGACCACTTGTTGGATCAATTTTATTGATTATTTCCATTAATTGGCATGGAACTTGTGCAGTATGAACATGGAAAACCGGAGTATAGCCTTTTGCAATAACAGTAGGGTGATTTATAACAGCAATTTGAGCAGTGAATTCTTCTGCAATTGTAGCAGGTTGAGCAGCGTCACAAACAACATCTCCTCGAGCAATATCCTTTTTACCTACGCCTCGAATATTGATACCAACATTAAATCCAGCTAAAGCTTCTTGAAATTGCTCATGATGCATTTCAATTGTTCTAACTTCTCCATCAATTCCTCGACCGCTTCGTCCAGGTAAAATCTTAACTTTTTGACCAATCTTCATAATACCTGTTTCAATTTTACCAACCGGAACAGTTCCAATACCAGTAATTTCATAAACGTCTTGAATAGGCATTCTTACAGGTAAATTTGTTGGCTTCACCGGTTCAGGGAATAAATCTAATTGTTCATATAAAGTAGGTCCTTTGTACCAAGGCATATTTGCAGATTTTTCTTTGATATTATCACCCTTCAATCCTGCAACAGGTAAGAATGGAACATTCTCAACTTTAATTCCAACAGTTTTTAATAAAGCTGAAATTTCGTCTTTAACTTTCTTGAAAGCATCTTCTTTGTATTCAACTGTGTCCATTTTATTAACAAGAACAGCAATGTTACTTACTCCCATTGTTCGCAATAACCATAAATGTTCTTTTGTTTGTGGTTGTACTCCTTCCTTTGCAGCAATAGTCAAGAAAGCTGCATCAGCTTGTGAAGCACCAGTAATCATGTTTTTAACGAAATCTTTGTGACCAGGAGCATCGATAATTGTTATTTGTCGTTTAGGTGTAATTAGTTTTTGATAAGATAAGTCAATAGTAACTCCTCGCTCTCTTTCTTCTTTAATATTATCCATAATGTAAGCGAACTCAAATCCAACTTTTCCATGCTTCTGTGCTTCTTCTTTTAACTTTTTTAATTCTTGTTCAGATATAACTCCAGTTAAGAACATTAATTGACCGACACAAGTACTTTTACCGTGATCAACGTGTCCCACGAACACTACATTCATTATTGGTTTAACTGCTGCCATTGTAAGCTATAATCTTAATCAATATAGGTAAAAAAGAGGGTTTATAAATTTTTTGTTTTCACAAACTATACAAAGCACAATTAATAAATCGAACATACATAAAACAAGTATGAATGAATTAATTACAAAAATAAAACAAAATAAAAAATATAACTCAATTGCCGATAATATCATCAAAAAGGAAATACAAAGATATATTCAAAAAAATAAAGAACCAGTTACAAAAAAAGATATCCAAATATTAATTAAAAATGTCAGAGCCCAATTGCATCGCTTATACGCAAGCTATCAAACAAAAAAAAAGAGTCAAATACAGCTGCTATTAGGTAAATTAAAATCAGCTATCCACGATAATGATAGTGAAAAAATAAAAGATTGTACCAATGAACTTCTTTCAATAACTATATCGACAAAAGAAAGATTACCTAAATATAAAGAGATATACGAAAAAATATTTGAAATTACAGGTAAACCTAAAATAATATGTGATTTTGGTTCTGGACTCAATCCATTTTCCATTCCATTAATTAATATTCCCCATGTTGCTTATTATGCATATGACATCGATGAGAAAGACGTTACTATATTAAATGATTATTTCCAAATAATGAAACATTCAGTCGATGGTAAAGCAGAAGTTATCGATCTAGAATATATCAACTGGAAAAAAATTCCAACATCAGACTTGATATTAATGTTTAAAGTCATTGACCTCATCGACACAAAATCAAAAAGGAAAAATAAAATTTCAGAAGAAATAATAATTAATGCATTAAATGGAAAAACCAAAAATGTAATTGCAAGTTTTGCAACAAGGACTTTAACCAGAAAACCGATGAATTTGCCAAGAAGAATTGGCTTTGAAAAAATGCTCGAAAGAAATAAGCTTCAGTTTCAAACCTTCTCGATAGAGAATGAAATATTTTATGTGATTTCAAAAGAATAAAAAGGAAACGCTACAATATCAACCCGCCGTGAATAAAATTTTCAAGCATTGAAATTTCCTCTCGACGCAATTCATAAGGATACGCTTTTAAAAATTGATCAAAATGCGGAATCATCTTATTTGTTTCCATACTTACATACTGATAAGCAGGATATTTCATAGGACCAATGTTAAATTTCTTTTTTGCGTGAGCATACCCAAGCTTTATATGCTCAAGCTCAGTTCCTTGTTCTCCCCGTATAGTCAACCCAATATGGTCACGATTATGTATATAAGTTATTTTTCCTGGTATTAAGCTATTAAAATAAAAAGGATTATCAAAATAAGTAGTATTCTTATCATCATCGGATAAATCTCCGCAACAAATAAATGCTATTTTTCCATTTTCCATCGACTCATTATAAGAAAGTTCAGTTATCTTCTCCCCATGTTCTACCCCAGGTACATCACCATAATCCAAGCTTATAATTGCATGATCTGTTACCCCTAGGTTTCTAAAAAATCCTATACTTTCTGAGAAAGACAATTTTGTATCAATACAACAACTGAAAAAAAGCGGAAGAGTTCTATTCACTTCCCAATATTCTTGTCCATAAAGACTACCAAATACTGGCGAAGTAAATTTTATTTCTATAGTATATTTTTTGTTGCGTAAACCTTTCGAGGTATGCAAATTCCCATAAAAACGAGAAAAAGTAAAGGTAAAATCTTTTTCACAATCAACAATTCCTCGCCTTTCAAAGATTTCATCTAATTCTTGTAATGATCGTCCTTTCATTTTTTTCAAAGAGATAATAAAACTAAAGCTCTCCGATATATAAATTTATTCTCGATAAAAAAGCTTAAATAACGCTTCATTTATACCAGGATATGAAACAAACTATTAAACAAATTGTTAATGAGTTATGGAAAGATCATTTTGTTAAATTGGAGATAACAAATAAGATTGCGAGCGATCCAATGGTAAGATTTAACATTATCAATCAAAAGCAATTAGATGTAGAAATTTTTGATTACGATAGAATTATTGGATATATAGAACTGGAAAGATTACAAGAAAAATATCAAATCATAAGTGATTTTTGTACAAATCATCATCCCGGATTTGAATCTGCTATTGGTCTTGGAATACAGGTTAAAGAAAAATATAAAAAACGTAATATTGGTCATGGACTACTTAGTTTAGGAATTGGGATTGCGCAAATAGATTTTGAACACCAACAAATGCCTTCTTTTAATGTGATAGCTAAAGGGATTAGTGATTGCCAAGAGTTTTACAAAAAATTTGGTTTTGAAATTGATGACGAGTCAAAACATGCTTCTTATAAAAATCCTGATTCAGTTCCAGAGCTATAGATAATTTTTGACTAATAATTGAGGTATCTCACTCGAGTACAATTATCCTTATAAATTTCCTTTAACCTTTATTAGTGAGGTATGAAATTCTATGATAATAAAAAAAGTTAGGATTAAAAATATAAGGAGCTACGAAGATCAAGAGTTTATATTTCCTCGAGGCTCAACTCTTTTATCCGGAGATATAGGTTCTGGAAAGACTACTATTTTATTAGCCATTGAATTTGCGTTATTTGGTTTGCAACCATCACAAAAAGCTAATGCGCTATTACGCAATGATCGTGAGACTGGCGAAGTATCTTTAGATCTAGAAATTGATGGTAAGGAAATTACAATTAACAGGACTTTAAAAAAAAGCAAAAAATCCATTTCCCAAGATTATGCCTCAATTATTATTGAAGATAAAAAATACGAAGAAAGTGTTACCGAGATTAAATCTAAAGTTTTAAAACTATTGAATTATCCGCAAGAATTTGCAAAGAAAACAAATATGCTGTATAAATTTACAGTATATACTCCTCAAGAGGAAATGAAAAATATTATTCTTGAAACAGACGAAGCAAGATTAAACACGTTAAGATACGTTTTTGGAATTGATCGTTACAAAAGAATTGAAGAAAATACGTCGATAATTGCGAGCAAATTAAGAGAGAAAATTCGCATTAACGAAATTATTACAAGTAACGTTGAACAAGAAAAAGAAGTAATAATAAAAAAACAAATCGTTCTAGAAGAATTAAAACAAAAAAAAGAAAAAATTGAATATGAAGTAATAGAATTGGCTGAAAACAGAAAAAATAAAGAAAAATTGTTGGAAGAAGTACAAAACAAAATAAATGAAAAAAAGATTTTGGAAACTGAACGTGCAAAAACAGATATACTAATATCTGAAAAAAGTTTTCAGGTCCAAAATGTTAAAAAATCAATCGCACAAATTGACGATGAAATCTCAAAAATAAAAAAAGTTTCATTTAACCAAGAAGAGGTTAATTCGTTAATCCAAAGAATATTATTTCAAGAATCTAAGGAAAAAGAATTGCAAAAAGAATATATCGAAGTTATAACAAAAATCAATGCGGATGAATATAAAAAAAGTGAACTCCAAATGTTAAAAAATAAAATTATCGGATTGGACAAGTGCCCTACATGCTTACAGGAAGTTGTTGAAGAATACAAGAAAAATATTATGAACAATGCAGAGAGGGAATTTGAAATTATTAACAAAAACATCGACAGCAACAAGGGAAAAAAGAAAGAATTAATTTCAAAAATGGAAGAAGTAAAAAAGGCATTAGAAAATTTCAAATCATCAAAATCATCACTGGAAATGTTAAAAATAAGAATTGAAAATATTAAAGATAAAGAAAAAACGAGGGATGAATATGAAAAACAAAAATCAATTATTGAAAAAAATATTATGTTATTAAAGACTATGAAGGAAAATCTGGATAAATTGATTAAAGAATTAGATATTTTTGAAATAATATTTAAAGAAAGATCTCAAGAGGTACAAAAAGCAAAAGAAGAAGAAAATAAAGTTATGATAAAAAAAGCGGAAACAAACAAAGAAATTGAATATTTAGATAAAGACATTCATGAAAAGACTGAAGTAATAAAGCAAAAAGAGAATATTAAAAAACAAAATGAAAAATTAAAAGAACTTGAATTTTGGATTACAGAAAAATTTTTAGACATTGTACTATTTACCGAAAAGCAAGTAATGATGACGTTAAAGGAGGAATTTTCTCGATTATTTTCAAAGTGGTTCTCTATCCTTGTTTCAGATACTTTAACTGCTCGACTCAATGATAACTTTTCTCCAGTAATAGAACAACAGGATTATGAAATTGATTACAGCTTTTTGTCAGGTGGCGAAAGAACTGCCATAGCACTTGCATATAGACTCTCTTTAAATCAAGTGCTCAATTCTATGTTGAGCAACATAAAAACTTCTAAGATAGTTATTTTAGACGAACCAACTGACGGCTTTTCATATCAGCAATTAGACAAAATGCGGGATGTACTGGCGCAGTTGGATGTTGAACAGCTGATTATAGTTTCTCATGAACCTAAAATTGAAAGTTTCGTCGATAATATCATAAAAATAAAAAAAGAAAACGGGATCAGCAGTATTGAGAATAAGTTTAGTGAAATAATAAACATGTAATTTGTCCTTCTTTCAGAGTAGTTACAAAATAGAAAAGTTTAAAAAGATAATCGCGCTGCAAAAAAAATGAGAATGAGTATGACCCAAAGTTTGCAGCAAAGGCAAGAGATCTCCCTTCCACAGAGCATTTTATGTATGCTACCTCTTTATGATATTAGCTTGACTAATCTAAGCAAAATAAAAAAGGAAATCGAACGAATGACGCAGGAAGAATTAACCGCATATGGCTTTACTCCATCACGTTCAGGAAACAACCATAAAGCATTCTACGATAGAAATCTTGAAAGCTTGTTAAAAGAATTGGATGCATATGAGATAAAAGATCCCGACGTTAAAGTAGTCTCTGATGAAAATGTTATTTCATTTGTGTATTCGTGCGATATGCAAACAGAGGAATACAAACCCACACTCGTTAAAACAGGTTCATTTGTCAGAGATGCAGCAAGAATTTTGAAAGATATTAATTGGGCTATGTCCACTTCAAAAAAAATGTATGAATATATATTAGAAAAGCAAAAAGGATATTTAGCAACAAATGATGTTTCGCAGCTACAATCATTAACGCAGGAAACTGTCGGAGAAGCATTGCATCTTTCAAATACAACAATATCTCGTCTAATGAATGGAAAATCGATTAGAAGCCTTGATGGATGTATAATGCCTCTTGCATCATTAATTATTAATCAAGATAAGATAAATAAATTAAGGATCTATGAAATGATTGCGCCATTAATTGGACAAAATATCTACACCTATTCCGACAAAGAAGCTGTCAATTTTATTTTCGAAAGCACAGGGATAAAAATAGCTGAAAGAACGGTAAGAAAATACCGACATGAATTAGAATCTCGAAAGCTTTCAAAAGTAAAGACTGAAATTTCGGAGGAGTTCTAATCATGTCCCAAACCATTGATTTAGATACAGAATTTGACGAACTAATCGATAAATATGAAGCATGGATAGCTTTAAACCCAGAAAAACAAGAACATTATTTTGCATCTAATGAAGATAGTATCGAGCTACCAAATCCACTCTTACGCCAAGACTTAACACAACATGAGAAAAATTGCATTGCACGTGCAATAATTTGGAGACGAGAAAATCCTAACAATTCTTAAATGTATGAACATTTCAAAAATCAATATAATCAATTTCGATTAATTTAAGAAAATATATAAAGCATTAGACCATTTCTATCACATGGCTCCGTATAGGAATGCACGATATAAAGCCAGACTAAAAGAGGGCGAAGAAAGATCGTATAAAGAGAAGAAAAGTGACGAAGATAGAATACGTGATCAATTATATGAACCTCCTAAAGATATTCTAGACTATCTGAATAAAGTAGCATACCACATAGAAACATTTTTCGAACATGGCGCAGATATAGGAAAAAAAATTAAAGAAAAAAGAAGACCAAGCAAACTTGAGAGAACATTAGTTCTTATGAGTTTTCTTTTTTTAGGTATTGGCATTTTCACATGGTATACGCCGAAGATAACTGGAAATGTTATAGGTGTTCAAGAATCAACCTCAACCGGAGTTATTTTTTTAATAGGTAGTTTACTCTGTGCACTGCTTTCAATAAGAATACCAAAAAAGAATCGCGGTACAAAAAGATAATTGTAGTTTACAGTTATTAGTTCGCATTTGATTAGTAACTTTTTTCTTCATTTAAATCTCCAAAATAACCCGAGTACTGCTTCGGGTTGAAGTTTAGA
>JAGVXM010000031.1 GCA_018303785.1 Candidatus Pacearchaeota archaeon | reverse complement strand
AATCTGTGGCTCACCAGAAGATTCAGGCGTTTTTGATAAAACTTTCTCTAATGAACCTGCTATCGGTTTTCCCATGAAATTTTTTGGTATGTGTATCATTTTATCTGAAAATTTTAATTTATTTGCTCTTTTGCATTGCAAGTAATTGCTCTAACGTATTTCTCATAAATTTCCAGCGATCAGTGAACTTATTTAACACGCGTGCATCTGTTTTTCCGGAGGCAGCCATTTCTACTCCTGCACGGATAATGTCTCCTTGTACTTCAAATTGCTGTTTTGTTGTTGCAATAACGGCATCTAATGCTTTATATTTATCGCTGTAGTATGCTGCATCAACCATTGATTCGTTTAAAACCCCGGAATATGCAGATACAAATTTATATGCCTGCATCATCGAATCAAAATAATTGCTTTCTATAACTGATTGTAAGGCACCTTTCTGTTCTGCTACTGAATCGAGTGATTGTGATAATCGAATGATTGATTTTGCGGCACGCGGAGAAACCGGCAGGACTAATCCAACATCGCTTCCTTGCTCATGATTTTCTAATTGTGTTGGCCATGCATCTTTCATTCTTCTTTTGCTTCCTTTACTGCAATGATCCAATCCATGCAGCAAATAATTTGCAATAAATAATTTTTCTAAAGGAATTGGAGTTGTCTCAATTTCTTGTGATTTACCAATAATTTTGGCAGAATCATCTTCAGCAATTCCTGAAAATTCAACTCTCGGATTTGTATTTCCAGCCAAAATTTCTAAAGTATCCCGGGGAGTTGGAAAAAAATAATCTGTGTCAATAACCACATGCATTCGATCTTTTAATGCTCTGCCTAAATCATTTGAGCTTTCAGTAAATTTCTGTCCAATATTTCCGGTCGCAATACCGACGGAATAACCTTTTCCAATGCGATACGGCGTTCCACTAATTTCAATAAAACCATCAAATAGATTAAATAATTGTGCACGTACCGCCGGGACACAATTAGGCAATTCGTCAACGACAATAAGATGAGTATTAATTCTAGAGGTAAGCTCTTTTACATCTTCTGTATTGCCTGCTAATTTTTCCAGTTTAGACCTCACAATAGCCGCATGTTCATCGTTAATCTTTTTATACGTGAAAACACCATTTTCTACGGCAGGATAATACCATTCGACAATTCCTGTTTCAGGATTTACCAAAGGCTCCAAATCATACTTTGGTTTATATCCTAGTTTGTGTAAATTAAATCGTTGAAATAACTCCCGGGTATCCATATCATTTCTTCCCAAAACAAACATCGCTTTATTACCAAAATAACTCATGACATCTCGTGCTAACTGAGTTTTTCCACTTCCCGTATCTCCCTGTAAAAATAAATTCAGTCTTCCGATTAAACACGCGTCAACTATATCGTTCAGGTACATAGATTGACCATGCAATTGCATCAGTTCAGTTGAATTTTTATATGACTTATTCATGTTTCTTCTCTCCTTTATTTTTTTGTTGTTCAAGAAATCTGTCTAAGCTATATTCAATCAAATGAGATTTATTTCTAAATAAACCGTGTTTTAAAAGGTCTTCGATTATTTTTATTTTCTCTTCTTCAATTGATATGCTGATTTTTTGCTTCATCTGCTGCTTTTCCTAAAACGAAGATGAGGGAATTTCCATGAAATTTCCTTATTCTTCTTACTTTTGATGATAAAATACTACTATTTAAATGTTACTATTGTTATCATTTTATTATGGTAACACTTTCTTATCTCTCAACCTAGAAACTTTTATATTCAGAACTTACGACTTATTTCAAAAGAGATGAACATGAACCTTCAAAATTTTTTTAGTCCAAAAAGTATAGCAATTATTGGTGCTTCAAGAACTTCTGGAAAAGTTGGCCACGAGATTATGAAGAATTTAATTGAAGGAAAATATTTAGGACAAATATTTCCTATTAATAAAGAGGGGGATGAAGTTTTGGGGAGGAAAATTTTTAGATCAATTTTAGATGTTTATGAAAAAATTGATTTAGCTATACTAGCAATACCTGCAGAATTTGTGTTACCTGTTTTAAAACAATGTAAAAAAAAGAAAATTTCCAGTGTGTTGATTATAAGTTCTGGTTTTAAAGAAATCGGAAATGAAAAATTAGAGCTAGAAGTTCAAAATTTTCTCCGGAAGAATGAAATGAAAGCTATCGGTGTAAATTGCCTCGGGATTTACGACGCATATAGTAACTTAGATGCCTTATTTATTCCGAGATATAAATTAAAAAGGCCTGACCGAGGAGGCATTAGTTTTGTCTGTCAAAGCGGAGCGATTGGCGCTGCAATTTTGGATTTGGCAGCTCATGAGGGGCACACATTTTCAAAATTTATCAGTTATGGTAATGCGACGGATATTGATGAATCCGATATTTTGAAATATTTAGAAAATGATGAGACTACAAAAGTTATATGTTTATACGTTGAAGGAATAAAAGACGGTGAAAAATTTTTTAAAACATTGCAAAAGGTAGCCAAGAAAAAACCAATTATAGCACTTAAAGGAGGATTAAGCGAAGAGGGAAGCAAGGCTGTAATGTCTCATACAGGATCGCTCGCTGGAGCAAAAGAAGTTTTCTATGGAATTTTTAATCAGACCAGAGTTATTCATGCAAATTCTTTGGAAGAAATGTTTGAAATTGCTTCCTTATTTGAATTTATTCCAAATAAAATTGGAAATAGGATTCAGGTTGTAACTAATGGAGGAGGATTTGGAATCTTATCTATCGATTCAATTTCTGCATCTAAAAATTTATCGTTAGCAGAATTATCTGAGAACACTAAAAAAAATTTAAGGGCTCAGCTGCCTAGGCTGATAAATATTGGAAATCCGTTAGATTTAGTTGGAGACGCGGACCCAAGAAGATATGAAATTGCTTTAGATCAAATCATGCATGATAAAAATGTCGATACTGTTTTGGTGATAGTTCTTTATCAAACTCCATTAATTACAAAAGACGTGATAGATGTAATTAAAAATTTTAAATTAAAAAGTTCGAAATCATTAATTGTAATTTCAACCGGCGGTGATTTTACCCGATTGTTATCCCTGCAATTGGAAAAAGATTCGATACCTGTTTTTCAATATCCTGAAAATGCAATTAAAGCACTAGATAAAGTTGCAGGATATTACAATAAGTTATCTTAACAATTCAACTATTTCTGCAAGCGTCGGATGAATGTGAATAATTTTTTTCATGGTATCAATGGTTGCTTCTGCAGTTAATAATGCTGAAAATTCATGAATGAGTTCGTCAGATTTGTCACCAATAATAAAGCAGCCTAATAATTTATTATTTTTTTTATTGTAGATAATTTTTATTAATCCTCTTGTTTCACCTATAATAATCGATTTTCCGACTCTTTTGAATTCTGCCTTCATAATTCCAGCTTCTATATTTCTTTTTTTTGCTTCAACATCGGTTATTCCTATGCCAGCAATAGGAGGGGAGGTGAAAACAGCCCAAGGAACGAGATCAAAGTTCATAGTTTCTTTTTTATTTTCAAGTGCGTTTTTTATAACAATCATGGCTTCTCGTTTTGCAGCATGAGCTAATAACGATTTTCCATTGACGTCGCCAATAGCATAAACATTTTTATCAGTGGTTTCCAAAAACTCATTAACTTTAATATATCCATTTTTCTCTTTTTCTATTCCTGCAATTTCTAAATTAAGAGAAAAGGTATTAGCAGCTCTTCCCGTTGCAATTAATATTTCTTCTGCCTCTTGAAATAAATTTTTTCCATTTGCAGTATACAATACTTTTACACCTTTTTTTTGTTTTGTGATTTCACTAATTGTAACTGATGTTTTAATATCAACTCCGTCTTCAACATAATACTTTTCCAGTTCTTTTGATATTTCAAAATCTGCACTGCCAATCAATCGATCTAGTGCCTCAAGAATATAGACCTTGGTTCCTAAATCATTGAAAAAAGTTGCAAACTCTAAGGAGATATATCCTCCTCCGACAATTATTAATGATTTTGGCAATGAATTTATTTTTAATATATCGTCGCTTAAAAGATAATCTACTTTTTCTAAGCCTTTTATTGAAGGGACTTTGGGTTTAGCGCCAGTGCATATAATTATTTTTTTTCCCTTCAGAATCTTATCTCCTGCTTTAATTTCATTTTGAGAAATGAATGAACCTTTATTTTTTATTATAGTTATGTTTTTGTTTTTTAAATTAAAAGTTAAGCTGTTTCTCCCCTGAAGGACTATTTCATTAACTCGCTTCATAATTTTTTGGAAATTCATTTCTATTTTAGAAATTTCAATTCCGAATTGTTTCATTTCTCCTGTCAACTTATGGAGATGCGAAGCATGAAGCATTGCTTTTGTCGGTATACATCCTCTGTTTAAACAAATTCCTCCAAGATCACCTGGATCTACTAGCGCAGTTTTAATGTTATGTGAAGCGGCATATAATGCAATAGTAACTCCTCCAGTTCCTGCTCCCAGAATTATAAGATCATATTCCTCTTTTTGCATATTATAATTTGTTAAAGATAATATATAAATTTTGATTAAAACTGATAAAATATAATAATCTATATTAATCACTGGAAATTTTTTAACTCATGATAAAGGTTTATTTTGCGGGAGCTATACGAGGTGATAGAATTGTTGCCGATACTATAAAATATTTGATCGATTATATTAAAATAAATTTGCAGATACCCGTATTGTCGGAGCATGTTGGTTCTGAAAATCCTGTTGAAGAATTTGCAAGGAAAATCAAAAAGAGTATTGATGATTTATTAGCAGAAGATATTGAAACGCAAGATATTCAATGGTTGGATCAATCAACGCATGTTATTGCAGAGATCTCTGGAGCAAGCACTGGGACGGGAAGAGAAATTGAGTACGCTCGAACAAAAGATCACTTTGGGAAAGTACCGGCAAAAGTTTTATGCATATATGCATTGGATCGAGAATATTTTGCTTCACCGATGATACGAGGAATGAACCCTGAAAAATATCCCAATGTTATCATTAAAAGCTATAGTAGCTTAGATGAAGCTAAAGATATCGTAAAAAATTTCTTACGGTAAATATTAAAAAAATTTATAAACCCTTTTTATTAAAAAAATATGAAACTTTCGGAAGATGATTACGCAAAAATTTTGTTAGACTTGAATAAAACGAAAGAAGAAAGGATACAAGCGGCATTTCATTTGGAAAATGCAATAAAAGATGAAAATATAAATGCATTAATAAAAGGTCTATTTACTGATCCATCCCCTATTGTTAGGCATGAAATTGCGTTTTCCCTTGGCGAATCAGCTCATCCAACTCTTGCTGCAAAATATTTAATGAAGGCTGTTGAAGAAGATGAAAATATTTTCGTCAGACATGAGGCAATTCTTGCTTTAGGAATGTTGGGAAAAAAATAATTTATTCCATTTGTAAAAAAATTTTTGAATGATAAAGATCCTGAAATGGCAGAGAGTGCAGAAATTTCTTTGGAAAGATTGGAGAGTTAATTATTCTAAAAATTCGATGCCGAGTTCATTTTCAATTTCGGAATTTTTCTGTGATTCTTGGGAAAACTCTGCACCGGTAATTTGAGAACTCCTTACCCCAGTTATAATAATCATTACTCGGATAGATTTTTCCATGTCGGGAGATATTTGAGCTCCCCAAATCATTTTTGCCTCGCCACTCAATTTGTCACCGACTGTCGCTATAATCGCCCGTGCTTCATCCAAGGACATGTCATTTCCTCCAATAATGTTAATTAATGCGCCGGTTGCGTTGGAAATGTCAACATCCAACAACGGATTGGATATGGCTTTTTCAACTGCTTCCATTGCCCGATTTGCAGAATCTGATTCTCCCATACCGATTAATGATACGCCCCCATTGGTCATGACTGCGCGAACATCAGCAAAATCCAAATTCACTAATCCTGTTTTTGTGACCAATTCAGTTATACCCTTGACTGCATTCGTCAAAATTTCGTCAGCAACTTTGAATGCAGTTTGTAAGGGCAATTCAGGAGCGATTTCCAATAATTTGTCGTTTGGAATAACTATAAGCGTATCAACAAATGACTCCAGGCGTTCCAACCCATATTCTGCATTTTCAATTCTTTTTTTTCCTTCAATTGTGAATGGCAAGGTCACGATGCCAATCGTTAATGCTCCTTGTTTTTTTGCCAATGACGCGATGACTGGTGCAGCACCAGATCCCGTCCCTCCGCCTAAACCACACGTGACAAATACCATGTCACAGTTTGCCATTTTTTTTCGAATATCCTGCTCTTGTTCATGGGCAGCTTCTTCTCCAACTTTCGGATTGCTTCCTGCACCTAATCCGAGAGTTAGTTCTTTTCCAATAAGAATTTTATGATCTGCATTTGTGTATAATAAGTCCTGTGCATCAGTATTCACTGCAATAAATTCGCCTCCTTTGATGCCAATTTCCCGCATTCTGCTTATTGTATTTCCACCACCACCGCCGACGCCAAACACTTTTACTTTTGAATGCTGTTTTTTAAGAAGTTCTTCTAATTCCCGATCAACATCAATGAGCTCCTGCGTTCTCTCAATCGGCTGTTTGGAAAAATCAGAATTATTGCCCTCTCTTTCAAAATATAACCCCATGCGTGGAAAAAATTAATTCTCTATATAAAGATTATTGAGCTGAATAACTCTTTTCAATTATGCAGCTATGTTTTTTTTGTTCGAAAGATAGTCTTTTATCTTGTGATTTGATTCAAATTGAGGATTTCTCCATGGACATACAATTTCAACAATAGACATAGTGTCTGGGTCCTCAGATTCTAAATATAAATTTCGCCACGCATTCCAGTCATTATTTTGTAATTTATTTATTATTTCGTCCAAATTTTCTGAAACCGGAATCCTCTCACTGAAAATATAAATCATGTCCAATTCTTTTGCTGCCTCTGCAAGTTGATGTTTATTTTTTTCAGAAGGTTGCTGCAAATAATTAAGTACTGTTCTAACAAATCTCTTTTTCATTTCAAAAACAATCAAAAAATTATAATTAATATTCCTTAATAAATATTTTTATTATTTATTTTTTGGTGTCGATTGCTCTTTTTTGTCCTCTACTTTGGCTTCAAATTGTAATCCGGTCATTTGCTTGAATTTTTCTCCCAATACGTCTAAAAATAATTTTACAACTTTATCTTTAAACACAACTTTTTTTCCTTCGATTTCAAATTCAAATCTTTGTCTAAAAAAATAATCTTGCAATGCGTTTATTTTATTTTTATCGTCAATGATTTTTTTATTTGCCTTTATAGTATATTCTACATCTTTTCCTGCTAAGGGGTTATTAAAATCTACGGTTACTCTTCCTCCAGTTACAGAAAGAACTTTAGCAGGCGAATTGTCTAACTGAAGTGTCATTCCAGGATAAGGATCTATCTTGTTTTTCCTAAATGAATTTAGAGAATAAGTTTTAAGCAATTGAGGATTTCTCTTTCCAAAGGCTTTTTCTGGAGATAATGGGATAACATATTCCTTGTTTAATTCTCTTCCTTCCAGTTGTTCATCTAATCCTTTTAAGAGCATATCATTTCCTATGCTAATAATTAATGGCTTAACATCTAGTTTTTCCAAACCAACTTCATGAGCTTCTTCAGGATGCGTTGTATCGAATATTTTTCCTTGTGATCTGCCTGTAAATTCTATCTCGACAAAATCATTTTTTTGAATTTTTTCCATCTTTAGTGTGAGGAATAGAGATTTAAAAATCTGTTGATAAATAATTAGTGTGATTTTTTCTTAGAGCGATAATCCTTATAAATAGAAAGATATTCATTTTTTTATGATTCTTAAACCTGAAACGGGGAAAGAAAAGATAGAAAAGTATTTTGATCAATCAGAACAATTATTTTATTCAACTGGAGACATTGCGAAATTGTGTAAAGTGGCTCCAAAAACAGTTTCTCGTTGGATTGATGAGGGATATTTACGAGGATATAAAATACCTGGATCTAAGGAACGACGAGTATCTCCAAAACATTTAAAACGATTTCTTTGTGATCATGAAATGGCCGAGGTTCTTGAAGAAGAGGAATTCTTTTGGACAGGCGAAGTGGCTGCCATCTGTCGAATATCTATTCAATCGATTATACACGGTTATAATCTAGGTGTTTGGAAAGGACATAGCTTACCGGGAAGTAAATTTCGAAGGATTGGTAGAGGAACTCTTGAAAAAGTTATGAAAGAATATGACATTCCTCGGGAATACTTGGACAGTTATCAGCAAAAATATCCTGTGTAGTTTACAGTTATTAGTTCGCATTTGATTAGTAACTTTTTTCTTCATTTAAATCTCCAAAATAACCCGAGTACTGCTTCGGGTTGAAGTTTAGATC
>JAGVXM010000030.1 GCA_018303785.1 Candidatus Pacearchaeota archaeon | reverse complement strand
ATTTATGCGGAGAAAAGGATTCGAACCTTTGTAGGCACTAAGCCAGCACGGCCTTAACGTGCTCCGTTTGACCACTCCGGCATCTCCGCATTGTCAATCAAGAGAATCAAAATATTTTAATTGTGAGTCTCTGTATAAAAAACTAATAGAAATATGGTTTATAATTGTTCGGATTATTTAACCAGTTTATCTAACTCTTCTAAATTTTCTTCAAGAACTTCAATTGATTTAATAAAAATATCTTTTGCATCTAATTGACCCCAGGATTCAACATTAAACTGCAATTCGTCAGCATCTTTTATTGATTTTATTTTCTTTTTTTTATCTTCGGAAAGTTTTTTAATATCTTCTTCTTCTACGTGCAATTTTCCTTCGCCATCAATTCGGATATAATCTAACAATTCTTCATCGATATTATGTTTAAAGTACGCTAATCCTGGAGAATATTTTATATGATCTACGCCTTTTCCGATTCTAGCTTCAGCAACGATTTCTAATTCTTGCTCTTTCTCCAGCATAACTATCGGAATTTTAAGGTCAGTCCCTATTTCAGGAGTGATGTCCGTTGCATAAACTGTTTTCGGTCCTGTCTCTACTAATTTAAATTTCATCTCTTTTGTGGAACTTGATTTAATTGGAATGAGTCCCATTCGATGAGCTACTATTTCATCGTATAAAGCTGAATCATTTTTTATGATTTCGACTTCATCGATGGCCATTACTGGAATTTCAAGAACACTTCTTCGGATAGCATTTGCCAAACTTACATCCATGTCAGTTATAAAACTAAGTTTGTGATTTTTTTTATCGTAGTTTTTTATTTTTATCATGGTATTAATTATTATTTTAGTTTTTAAATGTAAGTTTATACCTTTCTTGACCTCATTGCTGCTAAATCCTCTCTTAGGTTTTCTTCTGTTCGCTTTAAATCTGCGTTCGATTTTTGATCATATTCTTTCATAATTATTTGGTAATTGTCACATAATAGTTGATAGGACTTTGAAGCTGCTCTAACGGTTTCCTCCGATATAATTCTCTGACATTTTCGTTAAATGTTGGGAGGTCAGTAATGCCTACATTAAGTTTATCTTCTAAATTTTTTACAAACAATGATTTAAATTCTTCGTATTCCATTTATACTCTTCTTCCTCGTCTACCATGAGGTTTCTTCGGTCCGCCTCTTGGCATTCTTGTCGTGTCCAGTATACTAATTATTTTAAAACCTGCTCGTGTTAAAGATTTTATGGCAGTATGAGTTCCAGGGCCAGGATTTGTCTGACCGGTTTCAGCCCTAATCTTAACGTAAAAACCAGTGATACCATTATCTTTTGCTTCCTCGGCAATTTTCTGCGCGATAAACATAGCGATAGTGGGATTTGCTTTCAAACGATCTTGTTTTGTTGATTGGCCGCCGGTGAATTTTGCGATTGTCTTTCCAGACATGTCAGTAAGATTCATAATGGTATTATTAAAAGTAGTATAAATATTTAGAATTCCAATTTTTTCTTCTTTCTTTTTTTGTTTCTCTTCGCTGTCTCCTTCAGGAGTTTTATCCATTACTTTTTCTTCGACAATTACTTCATTGGTCATTTTCTTCTAAAATTTCTTCTTTAATTTCCTCCATTTTTGATTTTTGAGATTCAGGAGTTTTAAGAACTATATTCAGTTTTAACAAAGACTCTTCAGAAACCTCTACTTGATATGAAGGAATATTGACTGTTTGATCGCCAATCAAAATGTGTTTATGAACAATAAACTGTCTAGCTTGATTAGGAGTATGTGCAAAACCTTTTGCAAAGACTATAGTTTGTAGTCTTCTTTTGAGCCAATCTTCTTTATTTAAAGCTAAGACGTCTGCGATGTTTTCAACTTTAAACCCTTTTTGATGTAAATTTTCCACAAATGCTTTTTTCTTTTCTTCAGCTGCTACAATAAGTTTTTTTGCCTTACTTCGGATTCTTGAAATTGCAGATTCTGCTTTCCAAATTTCTCTTTTGTTTTTTAAGCCATATTTTCTTACTAAAATCTCTTCTTCATCCATCCTTACCTTGTCGAAAGGTTTTCTTGGTTTTGAATATTTTTTCTTTTGGCGCTTCATGGTTTTTTAGCTCCTTTTGCTGCGACTTCAGGAGATTTTTTCATTCCCGCTGCTTTCTTTCCGCGTGTTCTAAAGTGACTTCGTGTTCTCTGGCCTCGAGTAGGCTGACCAGTTGCATGTCTTAATCCTCGATAGGACCTAATCTTCTTTAATCGTCGGATATCAAATTCTTTAGTCATATCTAATTTGGTTGTAATCAGATGAAAATCGCTTCCTGTTTCAATATCCTTTCTTCGATTCATTAAAAATAACGGTAATTGAGGATTTTCTAAGAATTGAAAAATTCTTTTAATTTCAACTTCGCTTAAGTCCCCAATTTTTTTCATAGGATCTAATTGCAATAACTTACACATAGCATTTGAAATACTCCAAGAAACTCCTTTTATATATGTTAAACCTGCAAGCGTCCTTTTATTCCCGGGAATATCCGTTTGCATAATTCTAACTATGGTGAATTCTTGCGCTGGCTTTTGTTGAAATTTTTCTTTGGACATATATTTTTCTACACAAATAGTGTTTTAAATTTATCTGTTTTAGGGCCGCATTAAAAAAAGGTTATATTTTTCCTTTTGGGTTATTTCCTCGACCATTCGTTTTTCAATTGCCTTTTTAGGATCTGGTAAATTTAATACCCGTTTCTTCAAATCATCAAGCGATTCAAATGGTTTAACCGAGCGCTCTTTCATAATTGCTTCAGTGTGTTTTTTTCCGAATCCTGGCAGCAATTCTAATTGATGCATTCTCGTATTTATCGGTTCAGCATTATTGAAAAAACTTACGAATTTTTGTTCGTTTTCAAGAATATGTTTCTCGACAAACGTGTGTAACTGTGCTCGCGCAGTTTCAGTCAACTTATTTTCTGGAAGTCTTCCTTGTATGAAATAAATCTTATCGCGCTTACCTTCGCCGATATACACTACCTCATTAATATCTAATTTTACTCCTCGGCGCGGCGTTAATTGTAACAATGTAAAAAACTTAGTTCCTATAGCTTGAGCTAAGGGCATCATTTTCTTCTCTAACGGATACCCGTAAGGTAAGTAGTCTAAGATTATCGCGTTTTCTTCTTTTTCCATGGTGAATATTATTTTGAGTTTTTAATAATGTCCAATACTTTTTTTGCTTCATCTTCGGTTAAACTTACGTCGACAAATATTTTATTAAGATCTGACATGTCTTCTGGAAGTAAGTCAATTATTTTTATAATATTTTCGGGGCTCATTTTTATTAAATCTAATTTCTCTAATTCTTCTTTCATCTTTGCAGCTTGAGCAGGTTTTATTGATAAAAATTTCTTCAAGAAAGTTTCTGTTTGTTCTTTCTTTTCACTTTCAGGAAGATCTTTCAAAATTCCTTCAACCTCGCTCATAGTTAAGGTAGTTCTTTCAAGTATCATTGTGTTTGTAACCTCTTAAGATGTATCGGATGAATAATATAGGTTTTCTCTCTATTAACATCTTTTATTTTTATTATATATGAGGTTCCTCGTTTTCCTTTAATTATACCGCTTCGTCCTTGTAGTGTCTTAGGAAATTTTGGATTAAAACTTAATTCGCAGACTACCGATACTCTATCTCCATCTTTAAATTCTTGGAAATATTTGCTGAGTCGAACCTTTCCGCGTTCTTTTATTGGTTTTTGTTTTAACATTTTTATCTTTACAACTATCTTTAATTCTTCTTTAAAAATGATAGAATGGGATGTTTTTAAAGCTTTTTGTTGGTAAAATTAGAATTAAACATTAAAAACTGTTTTTATAAAACGTGACCTTGTTGTAAGTCGCCTCTTCGTTCAGCTTCCTGCATATTTTGAACAATAGTATAGAATAACTTATCACCAAAAGTCTTTTTGCCACAGGAGTCACAAAAATCGATAACGGATTTGTTAGGAATTTCTGCTTTGCAATAAATACATTTTTTCATCTCTTTTACCCTTTATATCCTAGTTTGATTAGAGAAGTTTATAAATTTTTGTATAATATTTTATGAGTAATTGGCTCTCCTTTTCGCTTTTCGCCAACTGCGATACAAAATAAATAACAATACCAAGAAGACTATCAAGAGCGTTATTTCAAAGGTATAGCTTTTCTCAATTAAACCGAGTTCAATAGCTTTCTCTTGTGTGTATACATTCAACGGAACAGAAAGTGATTCTGTGTATTTGTTATTTAATGAATCTTGATATTTCAGGGTTACGGGAAAATTCATTTTTTCACGTGCATCATTTTCAAAAAAGACTTTAAAACTCACGCTATCAAAGTCATCGCTTTCCAAATCTCCGATATAGATTTTTTTTGGAGATACTATGTTCATATTTTCTGCATCGCCTGCTTCTATTTCCAAAAATTTTATATCAGACAATCCTTTATTGATAACCCTGATTATGACTTCATTATTTTGAGATTTTATTAATAAACTTTCATCTGCAATTACTCCGATAACCGGCTGTGAAACAACACGCAAACTGATTAAAGAAGTCTTGGTTATCAGCTGATTGTTTTCGTCGATGTACGTTATTTTAACCGGAATTTTATATACTTCAGATTTTGCATTTTCTAAAACAGATACTTTGAATCGGGCAACTTTGCTTTTTTCAGCTCTGATTTCATCGATTCCAAATTCAGAACTTGAATCAAAAGGAGCAAAGGGCAAATTAGTAAGATCTAAGTTTACACTCACATCTCGTATATCCTCCTCGGCATTATTTTCTAAATTTATTTCAATATTTACTACATCTCCCGGAGAAACTTTTGAAGCGTCAAACGTTACAGATTTTATCGTGAGCGCAGAAGCAAAATTGATTGTACTTATTACTAAGACTAACAAAATTATTCCTGTTAAAATTATTTTGGTTATTTTATTCATCGTAATTCTTCCTCAAATTTATTTAGTTCTCTTTCTAAATCAGAAATATAATCATTTATTCCCTCAGGAATATCTGTTAATAAACTCTTTACTGAGTCCTTTTTAGAATATCTTTTAATTTCTTCATTATATTTCCATGTCATGTTTTTTGAAAAAATATCTGGATAAGGACTATCTTCTTCTATAACTTCGATTTCAAGGCATTTTAATAACTCATTATGAGGTTCATATTCTCTTAATTTTTCATGAAGCTTCCTAATTTTGTTAATTGTTAGGAAAGACTCTCTTCCAATATTTTTAAAGTACAAATATCCGCCTAGCATGTAATTTTTTAAACCTGTGATTTATATTGATTATGGTTAACAAAAATACTATTTAAACCTTGCTATTTGTTACCTTTTAATAGAAGTGACATTATTCATACCTCAACGCATCCGCTGGTCTTAATCGTGCTGCTTGCATAGCAGGAAGGACTCCGGAAAGAGTTCCTATGATGAAAGAGAAAGCTAAGGCTCCAATAATTATGAGAGGATTGAGGGAAGCGTGCAATAAAGGGCTTCCTATATAAATTCCGGCTACATACTCGGCTGCTTTTGCTAAAGAAATCCCGAGAATAACTCCGATAATCCCTCCCATTAAACCTAATAATCCAGATTCAATAAGGAACAGCGTTAATATGTGAGAATTCTTAGCTCCAATAGCTTTCATCGTTCCAATTTCTTTCGTTCTTTCAAGAACTGAGGTATACATGGTATTCATTATTCCTATGCCTCCCACTAATAAAGAAATTGCAGCAATTCCCACCAGTACTCCTTGAACAACCATAAAGATATTCTGAAACGTTTCTAATAATTGCTCAGAAGTTGTAACATCAAACGTCTCTTGATCTTCTTTTTCATTTCTTGAAGCTCTTAATCTTCTCTCAATATCTTTTGCAACTGTTTCCGGATCAAATCCTTTTTCAGTTTTTACTATAATTTGCGATTCTTCATCTTCAATGTTTAAGATTTCTTTTAACGTTTCTTTCGGAATCGAAATAGCATTATCGTCAAAAGGATTCCCAATTTTACCTCTGATGCCGATGACTTTAAAATCCACATCTTCTACTGTTATTGTATCTCGCAATTGAGCCGGTTTATCCCAAATATCGCCATGAGCATGGTTATATCCCACTACAACTTTGTATTTATCATTATCAGTTAACTCTTTTCCTTCTATTACTTCGAAGTTTCCTAAATTTTCAAATAATTCGAAATAACCTTCATCCATTCCTAGGGTAAACACCACATTGATTTCATCTTTTAAGGTAACAACCCCTGATTTCATTATAATTCCTTCTGCTTTGCTGACTCCTTTTACATCTCTGACTACTTCCAAATCCTTGGATGTTAAGATTAAATTTTTACTTGTTGCACTTCCTGGAGGTCCGATATTTTTTGGCTCGATAATTATCTTGTCTCCTCCTAATATTTCGAATTGCTCATTGATATAATCTTGAAGTCCTTGCCCTAAAGAAATTAAACCAACGACGGCAGCAATACCGATAAAAATTCCAATCATGGTGAGCCAACTTCTCACTTTTCTTCTCTTCAAATTATTCAATCCTAAAAAGAAAAAATCTTTTAACATGTTACTTCACAATCCTTCCGTCCTTTAATTGATATTTTTTTTTTGCATGTTTTGCAACTTCGAGGTCGTGCGTTACTAAAATTATTGTTTTCCCTCTTTTAGACAGTTCCTCAAACATCTCCGCAATTTCTTGTTTTCTTTTACTGTCTAAATTGCCTGTTGGCTCGTCGGCAAGAATTACTTCAGGATCGTTTGCTAATGCTCGTGCAATAGATACTCTTTGTCTTTCTCCACCGGAGAGTTCGTTGGGAAGATGGTTAAGCCTATGCTCTAATCCCATATTTTTTAAGAGAATCTCTGCTCTTTCCTTTCTTTCTTCAGAATCCACCCCATTAAAAATCATTGGCAACATTACATTTTCTACTGCAGTAAGAGTAGGAATTAAATTAAAAGTTTGAAATACAAATCCTATCTTTTTCCGTCGTAATAAAGCTAATTCAGATTCATTTAACAATTTAATGTTAATATTGTCTAAAAAAACATCGCCTTCTGTAGGAAGATCTAATGCTCCGACCAGGTTCATCATAGTAGACTTTCCAGATCCTGATGGGCCTACAATAGCAACAAAATCTCCTTTATGAATTATTAAATTTATGTTATCCACAGCTTTTATTGCTTCTCCACCTAGATAATAATATTTACATACCTTTCTCAATTTTATTATTTCATTATTTTTTACCATAGTAGACAAGAAAATCAACTCTATATAAAACATACGTAACCCTATAAATAGAATATGTCTAGGTTTAACATGATCTCTAAAAAAAATTTAAGTAAAAAAGATATTGTCCTTACTATTGAAAATTTATTTTCTCAAGAAAGAATTATATCTGCAGATATAAAAAAAATAAAACGATTAGCTATGTCAAAGAATATCAAGCTTGGTTCTTTAAGAAAAAAGTTTTGTGAAAAATGTTATAGTTTGTTTAATTCGGAAAATTCTAAAACTCGTATCCGAGGAAATTTTAAAATAGTTAGATGCGAAAACTGCAACTATATTTCCCGATGGCAAATGCAAAGATTTAAAAAATAAAAAAAGTTGATTTTAATAACAATTCTATGAAAAAGAAAATTAAAGAATTAGAAGAAGCTTTGGTAATGGTAGGCTTAAGAATCGCTAAACGTGGCGATGGCGCTTTATTTGTCGTTGGAGACGTGGATTACAAGCCCCTTGTAGATCAAACTGTCCCTCCATTTCAAGCGGCTGAGAATCCTAAATTGTTAGAATCTTTAGCTCTTATAGATGGAGCAGTTATAATTAACCATGGGGGTTATGTGGTAGCATATGGAGTTATGATAAAATCCAGCCATACATTAAAAAATTTTGGTACTCGACATAGTGCAGCTATAAGTGCATCAAAAAAGAAAGGGAATTTGGTAGTTATCATTTCTGAAGAAGATAAAAAAATAAGAATCATGCGAGAAGGCAAAATTATCATGCAAATCGACGCTTTACAAAAAAATGTTGAAGAGTCTGTTTCCGGCATTGTTCGCATATTGGAGTCAGTAGGTGCGGGAATGTTAGGCACAATAGGTACAGGATTATTAGTACCAACTTTAGGAATCACGTTTTTACCCGGAGTAATAGTTTTTGGATCAGCTTATTATTTGGCACGAATTTTAAAAGACAAACTTAATTAAATTCTTCTCCGTCGAACTATTCTCCTTGTTCTAAATGGACGATCTTCAATAATCTCTTCCTCTCTGACTGTTTTCCTATTGGAAATTGAAATGTAACCAAAAAAAAACGCATAAGCATCTAAAACTGCGCCGATTCCTGAGCCAATATATGTGTCTAATAAAACTATGAAACGAATTAAGAATTCTACTAAAAAGGCACTACCCAACCCCTCAAAAATGGGACTCAACAATAATAAAGGCGTTCCGTAAATCCATACTAGTGACGCCAAAAAGAAGAAAAGCGAAATAAAAATTATAAGAAAAATAAAGAACGTATAAGAGAAAACATAAGAAAATATTATAAAAATTATTATAAAAATCCTATTAACAAAGAGAAACAGAGATTACGGATGAAAGAAAGAAATAGTAAACCTGAAATTATTGCTATGAAGAAAGCTCGTAAACAGAGTCTTGAATTTAAAGAACGTATGCGAATACGAAACCAACGTCCAGAAGTAAAAGCTAAAAAGAAAGAGTATAGAAAAAGACCAGAGGTTGTCGCACGTTTGAAAGAATATATGAAAGAATATAGAAATGACGGGAAGTCCAAAGCTAAAAGAGCAGCTAAGCGCCAGACACCTGAATACAAAGCTGGACAGAAAATTCGTAGGGAAAAATATTTAGCTAAGAAAGCATCTAAAGAAGTCCACTAATATTTATAATAAGGTATTCTTTTTGAAGGCCTTATTAAGAAAACTAATAGTCTCCACTTCTTATTGCCTTTAAATGCTCGTCCGCAATTATCTCTAAATCTCCTGCATAGGAAAAATGATTTGGAAACTTTCTTGCATCGGCCCTATTCGGAAATTTATCGCTATATCTGCTAATCGCCCCTTCTTCTAATAGTCCGTCAATTACTGCATTTAGATAGAGCTCATATTCTTGGCCAAGTTTTTTTCTCATTGGTTCAAGAGGTTGTGAAGAACCAACCATCTCCAGAGAAGGAAATAATTCAATTAGAGTATGGTTTCGATTTCTTAATCTTTGTTCAAAATAATTTATACAAGCAGAGCGCATTTCTTGTACGTTTTTTTTATCTAATTCCAAAGTTTGTGGCATTCTTGATTTAGCAATATTTTCTATTTAAAGATTTATATTCTAAATCACCATTCTAATAAGGTCTTCACATTGAAGCTCCTATTTATAATATTAAATATAATTCCCAAATAAAAAGAACAAAACGAGAAGAACTACGAATAAAACAACAATTTTTGGGAAGAATGGCGTTGCTTTTTATTGCGGTGATTATTTCATTGGTTGCCTCTTATTACTCGAGCGATTACATTCCTTTTATGATAGTTTTATTTGTAATTGCTATATTGTTTGGTCCTCTTTTTGGAAAATTAATTATTAAAAATAATTAGAACTTTTTGAATTTGTTTATTAATTCTAATGTATCGACTTGACCTAGGAACATTGCTCGGCAGCAGTATCTTTCCATACCTAATTCATCGAGAACTTTTTTACTGTCTTCGCCACTTTCAGTTCTTTTTTTGAATTCTTCCCATAGGTGACCTATTGGTTTTCCGCAGCTAAAACATCGAGGTAATATTAACATATTATTATTAAGCGAAGACAACTTATAAGTTTCACTTCCTTTCGGAAACTAATGCTTACAACATAGCCAGCTTAACTTCTGAGTTCGGAAAGGGATCAGGTGTTTCCTGACTATTATGGTCGTCTTCACCATTATAGTCACATAGGGGTTTATAAAGTTTTTTATAGGTGTAATAATTGGAAAACATATGCAGAGGTAGCGAAGTGGTCAAACGCGCAAGACTCAAGATCTTGTGGCTTAGTGCCTTCGGAGGTTCGAATCCTCCTCTCTGCATTGATTAATATGAAAAATAAGGCTATTATCGGAATAGGGCTTGCATTGCTATTAGCGGCAGTATTTGTATATTTTGAAAAAAGGAGAAATTATGATCCTGCAAAAGCTGAATATTTGGGGATTAATGAAACAGTTGAATATTTAATTGGTTGCCAAGATGAAACTGACCAAGTTACACAGTTTTTTTGCCCTAAAGTTTCAGAAAAGGATCTCGTAAAGCTTCATCATCTTAGAGGTATCAGCGCAAATAATCTTTGTAGATATTGGAATGCTTGTGACATCTTCCTCGCCCTGGAGGGCTGCTCACTTCGTTCGCAACTTTTTGCCTGCGGGCAAAAAGCGAGGCGTCCTTAGTAATTTGAAATTATTCTGTGATGCAGTTCTTGATTCTCTATGTACAGACAGGTCAGAGCAAAATTACTATTTCCTACACCATCGCAAAAATATCCTTCTGTCCAGAAATGTCCGTCAGGATATCGCTTTCTTAATGCGGGGCATAATCGAAAAAGGATATAAGATGACAGTCCTTTTATAATTTGCAGCGCTTTCGCGTCGCTCATCGTTCTCGGAACATCTGCAGTCATATGCACATGCTCGTCCATTACTTTTATGATCTCAATTTCTATGTTGTGCCGCTTGCATGCTTCCTCAATCGCAGCTCTGCACATGACTTTCAATTTTTCTTTTTGCATCATATGATACCGATATTTTGGTGCCAGCTGAATGTGTTTTTTATTTGCTCCAACAGAGCTTCCGCTGTGTTTGTATTCCATGTTTTCTCCGAAAAATTTATTTAGAATGAGCCAGTTCTCTCTATATTTACTGTATTCAAAGGGGCTGCTGTCTAGCTCCCT
>JAGVXM010000044.1 GCA_018303785.1 Candidatus Pacearchaeota archaeon | reverse complement strand
TCCCGGTTTTTTAATCGTGCTTCTTTCAGGAACAGTCACAACAATCAATCCATCTTTGTAGTCTACTTTAGCATCTTTAGGAACATCAAATTTTAGATTTTGAATTTCATATAATTGTCGTTTGTCTGCAGAGAAATGAGCCTCTATTAAATCTCCATTTTTACCTAAAACCAATTGAGATACATTTTGCGCATCTTTTTTTATAGAAAACTTTTTCCCGTTTATATTAATTGTCTTATAATTGTTTTCGTCGTAAATTTGAATATATTTATTATTACCAATATTTATGTTTTTTACATCATTAAAAAAAACCGTGGTCTGATCTTGTATTTTAATTGAAATCTCCGGAGTTTTTATTTCTGCATTTTGTACAATAAAAACATTATCATCAGCGATTGATACAAATCCTTCACTAGAACTTTGAGGAATAAAAGTGCGGTCTCCAATTTTAATTGGCTCAGTGAATCTCAGTGTTTTTTCTCTCAAATTTGCAATTTCTAATTCATTTAGAACTCTTACATTTTGTGCATACGTCGAAACCAGCAAAACCAAAATCACAAAAACAAAAAAATATCTTTTAATCATAATCGAGTGCGAATGTAAATACATACGGCTTATCATTTAATTCCTTATCTATTAAAGAAATAATATACGTAGAATTATCATACTGCAACGCATTAATTGAAAAATCGTAAGTTTCTGAAAAATAATCTAGACAATCGACGCACAAATACCTGTCCTCTAATTCGTTAGAAACAATGCTCTGTGCTACTTGATGAGCAAGCCCCATACGCACATTAATTTCTTGAGAAAATAAATCAACAGTTTCAGTAAATTCTCCTTTCGTAATTCGTATAGGATAATCGAGCGTAAAAATAATTTTTTCATTATTTAATGAGGTCTTTGCCGTAATAGCCTCTTCCTCAATAACAAACTCAGGGTAATTTTCATACGCCAGACAATCATGCAAATTGTCTTCAACATACCATGATAGCTGTTCCTCAATTATTTTCTTAGATTGAGTGAAGTCACTATTTTCGTCTAAATAAATCGGAATTCCTGACTCCAAAGATTTTTCTGGAGAAATATAATATCCGCCCTTAGAGCTGGTATATATAATTCCATCTATTCCAATTTCCTCGATACAATTTTCTACATGAGAATGAATAGGATCAGTTATTTTTGAGATTGTTTGTTGCCGATCCCAAAAAAATTGCACAATAATAATCGTCCCAATAATAACTAAAGCTACTATGACAAATAAAGAAACTTGTCCCTCTTTTTTCATAGAACTAATATAACTTTTTAATTAATAAATCTCACTATCGGGCGTATTTTCGAAGAGTATTGTAATCAGCATTTTTTAAACGGAATTGCGTTCTTAAATGAGTATTTCTCCAAAATGAGTTCTTGTCTTTTAATTGGGCGAAGGCTCTCGTGGCAAAGTACATGTTTTCTATATTCCCATTTTCTGATTTTGTATAATAATTCCAGATACCTTTTTCTTTAGGTTCATCAGCAATAATGACATGTGTTAAAAAAAATCTTCCGTAATTATCACAAAACCAAATATTATCCTCATTAGTTAATGTTCCATTATCACCATGCAACAATAAAAAAGCAGGAGTAGTAATATCAAAATTTATTGCAGCTCTACTAGCTCGAATATCTACTTTATTTTTACAATCAATTTTAACCATATCTCCAGATGAAATTCTAAAATTTCCAGTAACATCCATAATCGGAACATAATCATCTTCTTGAGGCTTAATAGTAATACACGAATAATCTTTCGCTTCAACAGTTAAGTCTCCATAGCGTGTATCTAATCCATTCCGATAAACTTTCCCTTTAGGAAATGTTATTGCAACACTTTGATCATGGGGAGCTGCTAAAGTTATTTTACGATCTCCTAAAGAAATGTAAGCACTTGGCGGATTTTTAATTGTATTTCCGCTTAAAAAAACAGCAGTTTTCTGAGAAGCATTAACTAATAATCCATTTATTTTTTCCTCTCCTTCAACATAAAATGCCGGCTCTGAAGACTTATAATTTTCCCTTACAGATCGGTCTCTGTTAGGATCAATCGCAATCTTCGTTCCATCACGAAGTTCATAAACCTCTCCTTGAACCTTATTTTCTAATGACAATCCAGCACTTGCTAATCCAATTCCTAAAGCAGTTGCAAGATTTTTTATTAATTTCATACTTTTTACAGGAAAAACAACTATTTAAAGTTTTCTTTTATTCATTATTATCCAATAGTAACAAATAACCTGAAAAGTGATTGAAGAAGCTGTAATAAAGCAGAATATCCAGAATCTTTTAAGAGTTTATGGATAGACTGTAAATTTCCATAACCACCATACCTGTACCCACCTGATTGCACAACACCAACTAAATATCTTCCCTTAAATAAGCCTCCGCCACTCTGTCCACCATAAGGATTAACATTAGTTTCTATCGAATCTGTTCCTGTTGAACTACTAAGATCTGTTACTCTGCAATTAGTCTGTCGATAAGTATTCGTTCCTCCCGGGCATCCAATCATTAACACAGTTTCTTCCTTTTTTGCATAATTTATCGAAGGAGCAATTTTAACATATCCTCGCTTTTTAATTGCTTCTAATTGTTGTGAATTAGGCTGCAATTCAACTAAGGCTAAATCTTTATATTTACTTGACGAATAACTTCTATCTGAAAAGGCAACTACCTTACCTCTTATACCGCCCTTATTGTAATAGTAATTGGAATATTTTTCATTAGTTAGAGAATTTAATGCTACTGATAATGTATCTCCAACCCCTCCAACGCAATGAGCCGCAGTCAATAGGTACGGTTTGTTTCCAATATATCCAACCAAAGTCCCGGAACAATATCCTAAATCAACACTAGCTCTTAATGGGCTTCGCTGCAATTCAATTTGCTGCAGCTGCGTTTCTAAAGCAGCAATACCTCCAGTCTTAAAAGTTTCATCAGCTAATTTTTTCTGCTCGCTTTCTAACAATTCGGTATACAACCTTCGCGATTGAGGAGACAATTGGTTAAATGCTACACTATTCGACGCAACAACTGTTTTTCCTTTATAATATTCAAACGGACCCTTCATTGATCCAGGAGGAACCATAACATATCCATTTTCAGGTGTAGAAAATATTTCAAGAGGTACAATAGTCCCAGAAGTATCTTTCAAAACAGTTTTTATTGGAATCGTCCCATCACCATGCGTTACTCCACCAATTAAAGCATTAGGAACATAATAATATTGATTGTTGAATCCATAAAATGTTTTTTTATCAGGTCCATAAAATCCTCCTTTCATTTCGATTTCAGGAATCTTACCTTCAGCCCCTTTTCTTACTACCACAAAACCATCATATGCTTGAATCGCTAGCGTCTTTTTTCCAGGGGACAAGTCATTTACTCCTTGTGCATTCACTCCAGCACCTAATCTATTTCCCGGCAAAAAATTTATCACCGGCCCAAATCCTGACGGCGCAAAAGAGCCAAGAGCATCGCTTGTCACGAGCAGCGTTGGCTTATTAGATTCAATTTCGTTTTGTAAATAAGCTAAGTAAACTTTGTCGTTATCTCCAGTATTTTGATTAAAAATAGAAAAATCAACTGCCCCATTTTCATTGAGAAATACCGACACGCGATCGCGAAAATATTTTTTCAGCTTCCCATCTTCATACACATAAAAAATTTTCGTTTGTGCAGAGTGGAAATTTCCGGGGGAAATTTCATCAAGAGCCTGAAAATTACCTGCACTAGTTTTCAAATAGCTAACTTCCAAAGTTTTCACCTCAACAAATCCGGTAACCTTGCTGTCAATAGCTCTAGGCTCAACCATGCTTCCCACAGGAACACCAATAGAAATATGATCTTCAAATATCTCAACCTGCGCATTATCTGGAAGAGGCAATGAATAGCCTCTCAACAAATATTCTTCTGCAACTGAAGTAAATTTAGTTCCCGTCGTCAATTCACCTTTATCATCTAAAGTAAATGCAGGCGGTTTATTAGAATCAAATTTCACATTCATTTTTTTCCCATTCACAACCACTTTTTTTTCCGTCCCATCTTCAGAAATTTGAATATAATTTTCTAAATTAAATTCCCCTTCTTTAAACACAACATGAGTTTCCTTGTCAGGAATGTTTACTATAATATCTTGACTAGACGTAATCTTGACATTTTTAACGAGGAAGTGATTAGTCTCAACTCTCTTAACAAATCCTTTATTATCTAATGGTTTGAAATATCTGTTGTCTATTTTCAATTCCTCTGAAAATTTCAATCCATCATCTCGAAATAATTTTTGTTCTTCATCAGTTAAATCCCGAGCTGTAGCTATAAAAAGCAATAAAAAAAATACACTCCAAAATAAAAACTTTTTATACATTCTTTTTTGCACCTTCTAATTTAACTGTAAAATAATAATGAAAGTCATCATCTAAAATTTTAGATTGCTCATCGCGTAAAACAAACAATAAAGTTTCTGTTTGATTCATATCCATAACATGAATATGGATTTTATTTTTTTCTGACAAAGCATACAAGCACGTCGAGCAAACCGCATCAGTTTTTTTCATTTGCTCGTGAATAATCTCTCCTGCAGCCATATGCAAAATTCCTAATCTCACAGGAATGCTTCCATCAAAATTTTTTAAATAATAAGAATCAGAATCTTTTGATATATGCAATGGATAGATAATGGAAAAATAAACTTGATCGTCCTCAATTGAAACACTACTTTTAATCGTTTTCTCAGTTATAGAAAACTCAGACAATTCCTCAAATCCATTAGTACAAAAAGGTAACATAATATCCATATACAAAGCTAATTGTTCTTCAACTTTTTCTCTAGATGGCCAATAATCCTTGTCTTCAACTTGATAAAATGGAATACCTTCAATATTAGGTTCCGGAGTTAAAAAATATCCTCCCTGTTTTCCGATGGTATAAATCCCTTCATGACCAACTTCCATAATACAATCTTCAACAAAAGTTCGAATTGGATTTATTTCAGGAGAAACAGTTTCAGAACGCAACAAACCTTGATTTAATAAAAATAAAAGAATGACTGACAAAATAAGAATAATAACCACAATATAAATCGTGATTTGGGATTTACATGAACCAGCTTTCATTGTTCATATTAAAAACTAAAACCAAATTCATTTATTGTCTCCTTTATGCTAGAGAGGAGTGAAGGGCGAACAATGATTGAACATGAATTCGGATTCGGTTGATTATCATATTTATCTTTACATCTAATATAATAATTTTTATTCAAAGTCCAATCTGCAGTATGCATAGTGAATTCAATGCTGTTCATTTTTATTCCAGATTCGATCTCAAAATTACAATTTGAATGTGAATAACTGCAGTCAGCTGATTCATCAGTCACTATTTTCAAATCATTTTCTCTATATGCGCGAACTATCTGAGGTGAAGCTCTATCAGTCTCTACATTGAATTTTGTGGACGTATAAACAGCATTTCCACCTAAATCAACACACTTCAAATAATAAACATAAATTCCCTCAGGAAGATCTTGACGTTGCGTATGAATACTCGATTTAGTATCATGGAATAATAAATAATCTTCTTCTTTTAGTGGAGGAGTATTTGCAGGATTATTATAATAATAACATAGAGATTCTCCAGCCTTATACCCATTATCCGTTTTAATTTCAAGCGTTACAGGAATTACATCAGTCGCTCCAAAAATGGTTTCATTCGGCTTAACGGATAAAATATTCAACGGCTGCGTACCAATTATAGTATACTGATAACTCTGCTTATTTTCATTTCTATCTCCTTCTTTAGCTAATGGCTGATCTTTACATCGGAAAAAATATTTATTTTCTTTTCTATCATTGATTCCAGTTAAAGTTGTTTTACAAGTATAAACTTGCTGATTATTCATCTCCCAAATATTCTTTGAGCATACCATTTCTTTTTCCATGCTATTATAATCTCTGTCTTCTCTACTCCAGCGACAATCGCTTGGTTCATTGACATATACCTCCAAATTAATTGAAGTTTGATTAAACTGAACAGGATTTCCCGTCGGTATATTTGTATTAACAATTAAAGGAGGCGTAGTATCTGGCCCCTTATCAACACAAAAATTAACTGAAAACGCATCTTGATTATAGTTCCCATTAGCATCCTTGCATCTAATAAATAATGTCCATTCGCCATCATTTTTTAATTCAGGAGCAATTGCATTTATCGCTGAAGGTCCAGGCAGTGACAATTTTTCAGTGTGATTGTATTTGAATAAGTTATCTCCACCCACAAAATATTTCATTTCTTCAAATCCTTTAGTTAAATTATAATCTACCTTACATTGTGCAGGCTCTCCAACTCCAGTTGATGAGTCTCTAGTTATGAATGTAAATTCTAATGGATAAAATGCTCGAATACATTTCTGATCCGTTCGTTCAATAGTTACTCCCGTCGCTGGAGGTCTCACCGCAGTATTGGAAATTATTTTATGTTCTTTGTTTACTTCAATAATTTTAATTATCGGAGAATTAACATCTTGTGGATTTTTCCAAACACATTTTTGATCCTCTGTTCCAGGGTTAACAACATCGCAAGCCTGTCCCAAACTCTTACACATATATTCTGAACAATGTTTAAAATCATTACATGATTGACAATCATTCCCGCCAATAGGTGCTTGCCATGGTAAACAATAAAACTCAACAAGTTGTTCAGATTTTTTTCTATAGGTCAATAAAAAAATAACAGTTGCAACACCTAATCCGACGAGTATTGCGGGGGTTTCGCCAATATGAGACTCGAGTAATCCAGCAACAGCTCCTCCAATACCTCCGGCAATTGCACCCCATTTCGCTCCATCATCTCCTCCCATCAAACTACCTAATGCACCAAATAAACCTGCACCAATCACACCTTTTTGAATAATTGATTGCCAATTTAATCCCTTCAAAATATTATTGATGTCCAGTCCTCCTGGTCCTCCAGGAACATCAACATTGTCGTCATCAGGAGTGTTTTCCGAATTATCGGGGTCTAGTCCGTTGTTATTATTATCAGGTATTTCTCCCCCCGGAACAAGCGGATTTCCTCCAGGCGGTGCAGCAGGCGGCTGCGTTCCAGGATTAGTTCCACCTCCATCAGGCTTTGTCCCACCAGTATTGGGTCTATTGCCAAAAGGATCACTATCTTGCGCATCAATTAAAACAGAAAATGCAATCATACTCACAACTAAGTTCATAATTATGAAATATGCCTTCATATGAAGCGAAAATTTATTTGTTAAACACTTTTCCATCATCGCCTCCTTTTTCTTTTCCTGCATTTTCAATGACTTCCTGTCTTTCAGTTTCAGCAGCGCTTTCTTTAACATCTTCTAATAATCCTGATTGTAAGTCTTTTCTTTTTCCATTTTGTTTCCATACAATACCAAAATCAGTAAACTGTCCAGCGATATTAGCTTTCGCACCACAATCTCCTAAAGTTGTACAGGCTCGATTCATTGTCTCGACCCAAGGTCGTTCTAATACTTCGCAATTGTCAACACATTTTTTATTTTTTAAAATATCTTCTTCAAATTTAACCATCTGCTTTGAATTTCCTAAACCGCACACGGATTTTGCATTCCCTTCTTTCCAAAATTCTAATCCAGGAGGAAATCGAGGAAGACAAATATCTCCGCCTTTTAATATCCCTCTGCTTTTATTACCATAGTCACTATCAACTAAATTTTTTACATCTTCCTTACTGCCGCTTCCATCATAATGAAGTCCTGCAACCCATAAGCAATCTCGTCGATCAGTATTCTGACAATCTCTTTCAGTAAACTGGTCAATGCAATCTGACCATCGATTAATTCTGCACGCGGCTTCGGTAAACTTAGCAGATTCATGTTCTCGCTCAATACAAATTTCATTTCGGAAATCAGCACAAGGCTCAATAATTTCTTCACCTTGAACACATACATGTCTAAAATATCTATTTCCAACAGCGTCATTTCCCTGTCCACCTTCACTTATTGATTGGCACCATGATTCGCCGTTTTTATAACTCTGGCCATTTTGTGTATTATAACAATTTAAATCACGACAAAGATTATCTCCAAATGTTGCTCTTCCTTTTCCACAAATACTTCCCTTAAGATAATTGCAATTACCACAACCTTTAGAATTAGTATTTGCCGTATTCGATCCACAAGATCTTGTTTTATGAACGACTCGATGCCAATAACTTCTATCCTTACTATAAATTCTATTAGCATCGTAAATATTTGCTGGATTTCCGCATGTATCTTTAAAATAAACCATAATAAGTCTTTGAAAAATTCAACCTCGCCAGAAATATTGCCCTGCTTTTGCGAGTTTAAACATTCTTGGCGTGTAGAAAAACGGCAGGTTCTTTCTCCATCTGATTCATAAACACAAGCCCCTTTATCTGCAGCATGAGCAGTTAATATACAATCTACTTCATTAGTAATATCTCGCTTGAAATTTGTTTCTAATCCGTAAATACGTGAGATGCGCTTACAACGCGTGAGTGTTACAAAACTAGCCTGATCTCCGAGAATACAACAGCCCAAACCACATTGAGGCACATTACATGACTCATCATCAAGCCATGTTCCTGTCGATACCTCACAGACTTTTTGAGGAGTATTCTTCATGCATAATCCCTCTTCACTATCAGCACAACACCCAAGTTTACAAAAGCTAGTCGCGTCACAACTCGTCGGAGATTTTCTAAATCTATCATCACAATCTATTTCTTTTGTATTTTGACACCATG
>JAGVXM010000013.1 GCA_018303785.1 Candidatus Pacearchaeota archaeon | reverse complement strand
AAATAAGATAATCGCTCCTACTATTACCCATCCGATCATACGAAAGGGATAGAACACTTGTTTATAAAACTTCTGAAGAATGTTATATTGAATATCTTTATATATCGAGTGATCATCACTTAATAAGGTGATATTATATGAGGGATGATTTTTTTTTAATCATGAAAAGTTAAAATTATAAAAGCTGATGTACTTTTAACTAACAATATCCATCGCTAAAGTGTTGATTTAATAGTTACTTCTCCGCCCTATAATATGGATATAAAATATAATTCTCATGATGACCAAATTACTTATGAAAAATATTTAGAGTTCAGCCATAAATGGTTATCTAAATGTTTTGAATGGTTAAAAGATGATGGTAGGTTTTGTCTTAATATCCCGCTTGATAAGAATAAAGGTGGACAGCAGAGTATTGGAGCTGATTTTACAACATTAGCAAAAAAAATTGGTTACAAATACCATTCCACTATAATTTGGAACGAAGGTAATATTTCACGGAGAACTGCTTGGGGTTCTTGGTTAAGTGCCTCTGCACCATATGTTATTGCACCAGTAGAATTAATAATTGTTTTATATAAAAAAAATTGGAGAAAGAATGGCAAAAAAATTTCAGATATTACAAAATCTGAATTTATAGCTTGGACAAATGGAGTTTGGACTTTTAACGGCCAAAGCAAAAAAGGAGCGGGCGGACATCCGGCGCCCTTTCCGGTAGAGTTACCAAAAAGGTGTAAAATTGTTAGATCAGAAATTAACTGAGATATCATTAAAATAGATGTATGACAAGTAAGGCCGATGAAATAATAGAAAAGATAAAGGAAGAGATTAATCAATCAGATCTAATTATGGAATATTTTAGGAAAAATCCAAAAAGAGAGATAAAACATCCTGAAATCGTTGATTGGGTTGTAGGAGAGTATAAAAAAAGAACTGGGAAAGTTTTTAGAGATCCTGATAGAGCTATAAGAAAACTCTCTCAACAAGGTGCGTTAATTAAGATTGCAAAAGGTGTTTACAAAGGAAATTTTCAAGAGGGATAATTTTAGATGTGTTATTTGTGGCAGGGGAAAGGCGGAGGGAATAGACATTCATGCAGATCACATTAAGCCAAAAGAATTTGGAGGAAAAGCTGAAATTGAAAACGGCCAAACGCTTTGTGCTCAACATAACTTTCAGAAAAAATATTATAAGCAGACTGAAACTGGAAAGAGAATGTTCATTAGGCTTTTCGATTTAGCAAAGAAAAATAATGATAAAGATTTAATGAAATTTTGTGAAGAAGTACTATAAGTTTATGAGAAGAACAATATAAATGGACATATAAATTGGAAAAAATAAAATTTTCTCAGATTCTAATTTTATAAATTGAGAATTAGAAAGCACAACCTTTAAAATTACCTATTTCTTTTGAGTGCTATGAGCCAGTATAATCCTAATGAGATTGAGTCAGCGATACTTGATTTTTGGTCACGAGAACGCGTTTTTCGCTTCGATTCAAAAAGAGGAAAGAACATTTATAGTATAGACACTCCTCCTCCAACCGTCAGTGGAAAAATGCATATTGGCCACGCGTTTTCTTATTCACAAGAAGATTTTATTGCCCGATTTCGCCGTATGAGTGGCAATGTTTTTTATCCGTTTGGAACTGATGATAATGGACTGCCTACTGAACGTCTTGTTGAGAAATTGAAGAATGTTAGAAGTAAAGCAATGTCACGAAGTGATTTCATTTCTTTATGTCTTAAAACTTTGAAAGAGATTACGCCGGATTTTATACAGGACTGGAAAAATTTGGGTATTTCTTGTGACTTTGAGAAAATTTATTCGACTATTGATGATCAATCGAGGAAGATTTCACAGCAATCATTTATTGAACTTTTTAAGGAAGGATTAATTGAACAGAAAAAATTTCCAACGTTATGGTGTACTGAATGTCAGACATCGATAGCACAGGCAGAATTAGAAGATAAAGAAAAAGATTCCCAATTTATTTATATTGAAGCTGAGGTCGAGGGTGGAGGAACTATTACTTATGCGACAACCCGTCCCGAATTATTGCATGCTTGTGTTTGTATTAGTGTTCATAAGGATGATGTTCGTTATAAAAAATTAGTTGGAAAGAAGGCGAAAATTCCATTGAGTAATGCATGGGTTCCAATTATTACTGATCCTTTGGCAAAAATTGATTTTGGAACTGGTGCAGTGTATTGGTGTCCATATGGAGATAAAAATGATGTTGCTTTTTTGCAGAGGCATCCGGCGTTTAAACCGCAACCGGTCGTTGGAAAAGATGGCAGATTAAATGAACATGCACATGCGTATAAGGGATTAAAGATAAAGGAAGTAAGAAAAAAAATTATCGAGGATTTACAGAAATTAGGTGTTGTTAAAAAAATAGAAACTATAAAACATTTTGCTAATGTGCATGATAAATGTGGTACTGAAATTGAGTTTTTGATGACGGAACAATGGTTCATAAAAATTTTGCATCAGAAAAAAAAATTGATTGCTCAAGGGAAAAAAATTAATTGGTATCCAGATTATATGTTTAAGCGATATGAAAATTGGATTAATGGATTAGAATGGGATTGGAGTATTTCTAGAGACCGACATTTTGGAATTCCTATTCCTGTTTGGCATTGTGACAACTGCGAAAAAATAATTTCTGCGGATATAAAAGAGTTACCTATTGATCCACTACAGGTTGAAAAGAAATGTTCGAAATGCAATAAAAAAGCGAGAGGTGAGGAAAAGGTTTTAGATACTTGGGCAACATCTTCATTAACGCCTCAATTGGCAAGCTCTCGTTTCGACAATGCTATTAGTTTACCGTATTCATTACGGCCACAAGCACACGATATAATTCGAACATGGGCATTTTATACTATTGCTAAATCCTTTTATCACGAGAAAAAAAGTCCATGGAAAAACATTATGATTTCAGGTTTTGTAACTCTAGGTGGCGAAAAAATGTCCAAGAGCAAAGGAAATGTTATTGAGCCGCAAAATGTAATAAAAAATTTTGGAGCTGACGCTTTGCGATACTGGGCTGCCGGATCAAAATTAGGTGAGGATTTGGATTATCAGGAAAAAGATTTAGTTGCTGGAAAAAAACTATTAAATAAATTGTGGAATGCAACTAATTTTGTTTTTATGAATTTGAAAGATTATGAAGGAAAAAAGCCAAAAAAGTTTGAAAAAATTGATAAGCTTTTTTTGAGTAAACTTAATAGACTGGTTCAATCGTGCACGGATAATTTTGAACGATTTGAATACTCTAAGGTAAAACAGGACGTTGAAAATTTTTTCTGGAACACCTTTTGTGATAATTATCTGGAGATTGTTAAGAAGCGAGTGTACCAAGGAACTGGTGATGCAAAAAAATCTGCACAGTATGTTTTGCATACAAGTTTGTCGACGGTATTGAAATTATTCGCTCCCTTGATACCTTTTATCACGGAGCATATTTATCAGAAATATTTTCGAAAAACTGAGAAAGAAAAGAGTATTCATCTTTGTGCATGGCCAAAGGCAGATAAAAAATTAGCTGCTGGGAATACCGAAATTTTTGATTCTTTTTTATCTGTATTAACTCAAGTTCGACAGGAAAAATCGAACAACAAGAAGCCGATGAATGCAGAAATAATTTTGAAACTAAGTACAAAAGAAATGAATTTATTGCATGACGTTTTGTCTGATTTGAAAGATGTCGCGAATGCACGAGAAATCAAAGAAGGTCCTTCTTTATCGGTTTCTTTTTGCTGAAGGATTTTAATTTGTATTTTTACATTCAAGAACTTCTTCAACAACGAAAATAATTTCTTTATTTCTTTTTGGTTTGTTAACCGCGATTATGTGGTAGGGAGCAGTTATTATTTCTTCGACGACACAACTACTCGGTATTGATTCTTGCACGTGTACGAATAACGCGGATCTTGTTTCAGTAACGTTATATATAATTATTTCATAACCGGCTGTTGGCTGTTGCCCCTGAAATGCACCGAGAACAATTTTTTCTGAAAAATTTATTGCAGGATTTATTGAGATTACTGCACTCAATTCATCGGAGGAATTTATCTGTATATTATTTTTTTCTAGAATCGATCCGAGCGTATTCTTTTCAATAGTTGTAAAATTTATTTGTTTTTCTTTCGCGAAAGTGAAATCAAAGTTGAAGGGAACGAAGAGAAAAAGCATAATGACTATAATGATTGCTAATCCTCCGATTAACAGTTTTTTGTACTTCACCATTTTAGAAGATGACGATCTATTTATTTATAAATTCTTTCAGGAGCGTAATTTTTGAATTTTCTGACATCACTTTGTTTTTTTAACAAGCTTTATAAAATTACCCTGCTTCATAAAATAAAAGACGTGAGATCCATGAAAATTGAAAACAAATTATTATTGATCCGTGACAATATAAAACCTACTTTTAAAAATTGGAAAGTTACCGGAGTTTTTAATCCGGGAGCTATTTGGCTGCCGAATAAAAAGATAATGCTGATGGCGCGAATTGCGGAAAAAGTTAAAGAACGAGTTAATGGTCCTGAATTGAGTCCCATTATTATTTCTAAAAAAGATTATGAAGTTCATTATAAAAAAATTTTTAAAAAAAGAATTGTAATGAAAAAAGGAGAAATAACGTATCTTAAAGGAGGCGTTGTTCGATTAGCAACGATGTCTCACTTAAGGCGAGTAATACTTAGTGAGGATGGATTTTATATCGAGGAAATGGAAGAAAAGCCGACATATGTTGGTGTTCCCGGTGATGGAGATTTTGGCGTTGAAGATCCGCGCATAGTAAAAATCGGCAATCGTTACTTGATGACGTACGTTAGCGTTTGTTTACATGAAGGTGTCTGCACTTCTTTAGCTATATCCCACGATGGTAAACACTGGGATCGGAAAGGTATTATTTTCCGTCAGCATAATAAAGATGTTGTTTTGTTTCCCGATAAAATAAACAATCGGTATGTTGCATTGCATCGTCCTGAAGGTACGATGGATTTTTCGAAAAAATCAATTTGGATTTATTATTCTAAAGACTTAATGTACTGGGGTCGGGAAAAAAGTATTTTGATGTCACGATCTGATTCGTGGGGTGAATCCTGGGTAGGATCTGGAGTACCACCGATAAAAATTTCAAAAGGATGGTTATTAATATATCATGGTGTAAAGGCATTCGGGAATTATAATGTTTATTCTGTCGGTGCCGCTTTACTTGATTTAAATAATCCTGAAAGGGTTTTAGCACGAACTCCTCGAACGCGGCCGTTGATTCGTCCGACTGAAGAATATGAAAAAAAAGGACATATCAGTTTTGTAGTATTTCCTACAGGAGCGGTGCCAACTACTGATGGAGAACACGTGTTGTTATATTGCGGAGGATCAGATAGTGTTATTACTGTGAAAAAATTGTCGATTAAAGAAGTACTCGAAAGTTTAGAAGCTGTTACTGAGCAGATTTAACGCATGAACATTCATTTTTTTGAAAATAAACAGGAAGCTTCGTATGCTGCTGCTTTTGATGTTTATACTTCGATAAAAAATAAAAAATCTATTGTTATGGGATTAGCAACTGGAGAGACAATGATTCCTATTTATAAAAAACTCATTTCTATAATTGATAAACATCCTATTGATTTATCAAAAATTACGGCGTATAGTCTTGATGAATATTTATTTGACCAGCCTACAAAAAGTTTTCGGCACTTTTTGATGAAACATTTTTTTATGCCTCTTAAGAAGTATGGATTGAATATGGGGCACTTATATTTTATTAATTCTCAAAATTATTTAAAGTATTCGTCGAGTATATCTAAATCAGGAGGGTTTGATTTAGTTTTATTGGGAATTGGCAGAAATGGGCATATCGCATTTAACGAGCCTGGTTCTTCAATCAATAGTTCATGTAGAATTGTTAAGTTGAAAAGCCGGACAATAAAAAATATACAAAAAAATTGGAAAACCAATATCGTTCCAAAAAAAGCAGTAACTATAGGAGTATCAGAAATTTTAAACTCAAAAAAAATATTTTTGGCTGCATTTGGTAAAGAAAAATCTATTATAGTGAAGCGCGCTTTTGTTGATCCATTGTCTTCAAAAGTTCCGGCAAGTTATATAAAAAAACATAAAAATGTGGAAATATTTTTAGATTCTCATTCAGGTAAACTGATTAAATTTGTATAATGAGGAAAAAAGCTTTAGCAATTGTTGCACATCCTGACGATGAAATTATTTGGATGGGAGGATTGATATTAAAAAATCCTGATTGGGAATGGACGGTGATTTCATTATGCAGAAAAAGTGATAGAGATAGAAATCCAAAATTTTTTAGGGTTTGTAAAATACTTAAAATCCATGGAATAATGGCTGATTTAGATGATAAATTATTAAAGCCGTTAGATAAGAAAATACTTACTGAAACTATACTAAAGAATGTGAATAAAAGTTATGATTATGTAGTCACTCACGGGAAAAATGGGGAATACGGCCATATTCGGCACAAAGAAATTTTTGAGGTGGTTAGAAAGATTATCGCTGATAAAGATATTATTTGTAAAAAATTTATAAATTTTGATTACGCAACTGGAAAAAATATTCCATATCCTGATTTGCTTCCGCCATTGCCACGTGATGACGCAGATCTAGTTATTACATTAACTCATAAGGAATTAGATTTAAAGAAAAAAATTATTCGAGAAATTTATGGTTATCCTGATGAAAAGGGATTTGAGTTAATTAGCTGCAATTCTCGAGAAAGTTTTTCTGTGATTGAATGTTGATTTGCATATTAACAAACTTTATTAATTAACTTTTTTACCTACCATTATGCAAAAAGAGCAGTTGAAGATTTTAGTATTATATCCATATCCGCTTGAACCAGACGGACAGAGTTTGCAAGGATGGTATTTGGTTAAAGGTCTTCGGGAACTAGGTGTTGATGCAAGATCGTGTAATCGAAGTGATGATTTGCAAAAATTGTGGACGATGCAGACGTTTAAGCCCGACGTGATTATCGGAGTGGGCTATTGGGGAAATACTCCTGAACTTGTTTTAGGTCCTATGAATCATGGTTATGTGTCTATTCCTTGGTTTAATGCTGACGGTTGGGTTGCGAATTATCATCATATTTTGGATAAGTTACCTCTTTTAATTGCTACGAGTAATTGGGTTAAACAAACATATATGCGTGATGGATTGCATGGAAATAATATCGATGTTTGTCCGATAGGGTTTGATCCAGATATTTTTTATGCACGTGATAAAAATGATGTAGATATAATTCAATTGAGAAAAATGCTGGGAGTACGCGAACATGAGAAGATGTTATTTACTGCAGGCGGAGATGTTACTAGTAAAGGCGCTCAGGAAATGTTAAAGGCAATTGCAAAAGTTAACAAAGATTTCACCGATTGGAAATATGTGTTTAAAGTTTATGAAAGCAGTTCATCTGAAAATCATGGAGTGGAAGAAGAGAGACTAATTGAAGATTTAGGATTAGATCCTCATAGAATTATTTATCTTCGTGGAGCGTATAGTCCAGAATTTATGGCCAGTTTACTAAATGCATGTGACGTCTATGCAGCGCCGTCGCGTCTGGAGGGATTTGGAATGATTCAAGTCGAGGCTATGGCTTGTGGAAAACCTGTTATTTCGATTAATGCAGGTGGTCCTAAAGACACTATTGTTCATGGACACACTGGATATTTGGTCGATGTAGAATCTGAAACTAAATTAGATCGAGAGTGGGCTTATTCGTGGATGGGATTTGAGGCTGATCACATGATAACATTTGATGAACCGAAGACATTTGCTTATCGTGGAAATGTGAATCAATTAGCTCAATACACTCTAAAATTGTTACAGGACGAAACTTTATGCGAGACAATGGGAAAAAATGCAGCTAATCATGCACTCAAAGAATTCCATTACAAAGTTGTTGCTGAAAAAATGTTGAAATTGATAAAGAAGAATTTGGAGATTTAAATTTCTTAAACGCTCCAGAAGAGCTAACTTCTCTCAGTCGTGTCACATTGTATTTTCGGGCTGATGCCCCGAGGTCGTTGAACATCGAGATTAAAAGACCTGAAAAGCACGAGGCGAAGCACTCGTGAGTTTTTACGAAGTAAAAAATTTTCCCTTAATGAAATGAAGGGAGTATCGGAGTTCAGTGGAGCAGAGTTTTAATCTTCTGTTCAACTCTTGCGAATACTTGGAGCAATGAGGAATAATTGCAAGTTTTTTTTTGCTTCGCAAAAAATTCTGAAGAGTTCGGGAGCTCCGTCCATATTTTTTGGAAATTAATAATTTACTTTTTCCAAGCTTCTTAAGATATCTTTTAAGGCTATTTTTTTTACAGTTGTTAAAGTATCTCCTGCTCCCGAATATAATAAGATGTTATTGTGTCCTCGTGTAAATACTATACCTGTTGGGAAGATGACATTTTCGACAAAACCTTCTTTCTCATATTTTTTTTGAGGAGTTAGAATTGGCTTGTGCGTTTTTGCAATTAGTTTATATGGTTTTTTTAGATCAAATAAAGCTGCTCCGACAGAATACACCGAACTGAATTCTTTTTCCTGCTCGTGCAGTATTTTCTCGATGATATTTGTCTTTGATTTGACTTCCTTAGTTCTTACTCCGTGATATATTAATAACCATCCTTTATCCGTTTTTATTGGAGGAGGGCCTGCGCCTGTTCGCGCATAATCCCAACTTCCTTTTTTTGATAGCTTTATAGGGCGGGATTCCCCCCATAATTTTAAATTATTTGATAAAGATATCCATATTTTTGGCGGAGTAAATTGAAAATTTCCTTCTGGCCTATTAAATGCGACATATTTTCCTCTAATTTTTTCAGGAAATAATACAACATCTTTATTTTGTTCACGAAACATAGTACCTTTTCTTTTCCAGTTCATGCAGTCATATGAAACTGCTAGACTTGTTGAAATATTTCCCAGTCTTGATAATGAAACATAGGACATATAATACCTACTACCAAATTTTACAATTCGAGCATCTTCAACACCCAGCTCTCCTTCTTCTTCAATTCCACTAAAACTTGGTTTTTTATCAATAGATATAACCTTTAGTCCGCTTAAGTCTAATATAACTCTTCGTAAGTGAGAGATAAATGTGAGTCTCTTAGTTCCATCTTTAAAGACAATGTCTACATCAGATTTTGATTCTGCTTTTTCTTTTTTAAATCTGTCTATAATTATTCTGCAGCTTTTTTTTCCGCTGCATCTAGGAGAGAAATAATACTTTTCATTTTCATCTTTTTTTAATTTCTCAATTACCCTCACGTATAAAATTATACGGCCATCTTTTAGTCTAGCTGCTCCTGGATTAAGTGTTCCAACAACTTCTAATTTTTTGTTTGAGGGGGTTATATCTTTAGGCCTTACTAACACTCTTTCCTCTTTTATTGGTATCATGCTAAATATAATTTAAGATAAGATTTAAATGTTACGCAAGAAATCCGCACCTTTTAAGGTGACGGATGAATTGCGTCACTCGCAGCTAAATATTTATTTCTAGAAAAATTAATCCAATAGAGCTAGACTGCAGCCCCATTGAATTCAGTACACTTAGAGATAACTGGCTCATTCTAAATAAACTTTGCGGCGCACGTACGCGCGCCGTGCGGAGAAAAAATGGAAACACAATTAACCTTTAGCGGAAGCTCTGAAAAAATAAAAATAAACGCGTACAAATCCTACGGAAGTTCCGTCGGAAATAATC
>JAGVXM010000012.1 GCA_018303785.1 Candidatus Pacearchaeota archaeon | reverse complement strand
TCTTTTTATAATCAATTAGCTTAATAATAAAATGCAAACAAAAACACAATACAAATTTATCTCTCCCGAAGAGCAATCACGCTTTAAAGAATCAATAAACCAATTTTCCGGAAAAGCTTATGATTCTTTAAATATCCCTAAAGATGGCTCTCTTAATGGTTCAAACGTCTGGAAAGTTCTCTGGTTAAATCAAACAGGAATAAGAACAGCAACAATTCCTGAAATATATTCAGCGACAGATAATGGAAGCAATGGAGATTTATTTTCAAACAATAATTATCTTGCACAAAAATTAGCTGAAGATTTACATTTAACAAACTTTGATAATCCGTATATCGTTAAAGGATTAAAAATTAAAGAAGATGAAAAATCTGTTTATGGTTTATCTTTTCTCGTTGATACTGCAGAGGTAATAGAGGCCAAGGACTTTCATTATAAAAATAATAGGAAAAAGTTCACTAGAATTAATGAGGATTATTCCATTGAATTTAATGATGAAGGAACGAGAACGCTGTATACAAGAAAAGATGGGTTGTCGAGGCTTTTTGTGAGCGGTGTTTGTGGCTTGAGCTCGAATGATTTTCATCTTGCGTACTCGTATGATCTTGGCAGAGTGGTCGTCGTTAGTGACGCCGAAGGCGCCGCACCGAATTTTTGCGAAGGCAATCTTATAAATGCAGAACGAGCAGGAATTCGCGAAGCGCAAAAAATTCCTGCAGAAGAAAAAAATATTGTTAATCCTACCTTAGAACAAGTTTTAGTTATTGGAACAAAATATGTTTCTGAAGCATATAGAGAAGCGTACAATTCTGAAATTAAAAAATTATATGAATGACACCTCTCAAAAAAATTATATAAACTCTTTTTTATTATCTAATTCATGAAAAAGAGGACAAAGAAAAAAATTTCTCACAGAAAAAATAATTCTCATACCTCTTCATCCATAAAAGAAATTTGTATTCGTTATAGTATTCTTTTATTCCTCGCTATCTTTTCATTGCCAGTAATCTATAAAATTTTCAAACCTCTAACAATCTTTCCAGTCTACTACCTCTTAAAATTATCTTACAACATTCAATTAATCAACGATTATCTCATCATCGGCGATACAATTATACAAATCATCCCTGCGTGCATTGCCGGCTCCGCTTATCTGTTATTAATAATTTTAAATCTCTCCGTGCCAATGAAAACCAAAAAAAGAGTGCATACGTTGACATTTTCTATTCTCCTACTTCTCATCATAAACATTCTCAGAATTTTTTTCTTTGCACTGCTGTATCATAACAATTTCAGATATTTTAATATCACGCACAAAATAACGTGGTATTTCCTCAGTATCGTCTTTGTCATAGCAATTTGGTTTGCAACAATAGCAATTTTTAAAATTAAAGAAATCCCGTTTTACACTGATGTAAAATATCTTTCTAAAAACCGGAGTAACAAATAACCATGGTGCTTTCTGTTAATCCCATTGATTTTATACTTCATGTTGACGAATATATAGGCATTTTTATTGCGAGCTATGGGATGTTTACATACGGAATTTTATTTCTTATTATCCTTCTTGAAACAGGTCTTGTCGTGACTCCTTTTTTGCCCGGAGATTCTTTATTATTTGTGGCAGGGGCATTTGCCGCACAAGGAAAAATTTCAATCTGGATACTTTTTATACTATTAGCAATCGCAGCAATTATCGGCGATAGTATTAATTATTTTATGGGCAATTATTTTGGTGAGCGTTTTTTTATTAAGCGAGGACTCATCAAAGCAGACTATATTGAGCGCACGAAAGAATTTTTTAAGAGACATGGAGGAAAAACAATTATTTATGCACGATTTGTGCCGATAGTAAGGACATTCGCGCCATTTGTTGCCGGCGTGGGAAAAATGGAATATAGTCGATTTTTGCTATTTAATATTGGAGGGGGAATTAGTTGGATTGCACTATTTTTATCTGCAGGATATTTCTTTGGAGAAATTACTTGGGTCAAAGAGCATTTAACCGAAGTAATCTTTCTCATTATTTTTATATCTATAATGCCGCCGATAATTGGATATGTACATGACAAAATGCAGCGCACAGTAAAAAGAGAAATACCCAAATAAAAGAGTATTAATTTACACCGTGTTCTTAAATTTTTTAGCATACGCCTTCAAAATTTCTAATTCAAAACGCTCCGAGACTTCGAGTACCTCGCATTCTTTAAACGTTAATTGATAGCATCCTTTGTCAATTTCTTTAATGGAAGTTTCCTTACCATCAGTTACATAAATGACCGTGTCAAAATTATCAGAATCACACCAGCGATACGTATGATTTTTTAATTTCGCAAATTTCTCATCGGAAAAAGCAGACTGGACATGTAATCCAGAATCTCCTAAAAATAAAGATAAACCAGCAAGCGCGATTGTTGTATCTTCACATAATTTCATAGAAGGATCAAGAGTAATAAAAACATCACCATAACGTCTACCGTCGACGGTAAAAGTAACTGTATCATTATTAACATTAACCGGAATATAATCTAATTCACGTGGATCATTACGGAGATTAATCGCATATTCTCCAATAGCCTGGCCAGTTATGATAACCGGAAATCTCGTTGAATAAAAAGTTAAATCGCCTAACTTAGTTTTATGAAATTCAAGTCCATGATAATCAAATGCATTTAAAAAATTCTTATTTATATAAGGGACCGCAACAATAATTACAATAAGGCTTACCATCAAAATCAAAGCCCATTTAATTTGATTGTTTTGTTTTGTAACATCAACCGGTTTTTCCACTTCAGGAATTTCTTTTATTTTAGGTTTATCCTCGATTTTTTCCATAAATGTCTTAAAATATGAGCCTATTTAAATTTTTTTGAAGTACATTATTCATTTAATTCAATAGAATTATCTTATGGTTTATTTAATTCCTAATAACTTAAACAAGAGTGCGTCAGCATATTCACTCTGGTTTGCATAGCTTGAAACAATATATGAACAATTATCTTCAAAATAAATTTTTTCAGATTCATTCATTGCCTCTCGATAAACAATCAAATTATCATCTATACAATTTTTCATTGGATAATTTTCTAAACAATCTTTTTCATCAATACAAGCATTACTAATTCGTTGTACAAACCTATCACGTACATTTCCATCCATCTCAGAAAAATGCTCTCCATTTTCTCCTACAAAATATAATGGTTTTCCGACATAAGATTGCAAAGTTGGACCTGTAAGTACAGAAATATGTTGAACATCTTCAGGATTATGCTTGGTAACAAATTCATAACCACTCACCGAAAAGGTCCAAAAATCTCCAGTACGAATAAATTCAATTCCATTAATATTTTTTGTTTCAGTATTATCTTCAGTTTGAACAGTATTACTAAACGCGAATCCAATAGTACTAAATAACATTAACCCGATAAGAACCAATCCAATAATCAATTGATTTATTTTTTGTTTTCTTGCTCTTTGTTCCTGGGAAATTATTTTCTGCATATAATTGCTACGAATCTCTCTTTAAAAATTTTTCTCTGAAGTGCAATTTACATCGCTATCTTTAGTGAGTATGGATGAGATAATTCTAAAATATTTTTTATTACCAAAACGAAGCGGAATTTCCGAGCCCCAAGGACATGAAGCCGCGTTAAAATAGAATCATTTTCAATAATCAAACAAAAAATAAAAAAACAAGAAAAAAATAAAAATAAAAAACGAAATTAAGCACTCGTTAATGGATAAACTTGGCTAGAACCAGCGTCAGTCATGACACCTTCCATAGCTTTTTTTACAGCATTAACTGTATCAGCAGCTTCGTATCCAGCAACTAATAATGCAATTTTCTGATCGTTATATGGTGAAACAACACCTTTGATGATGTATTGACCAACACCAGCGCCAGTTTTTTCAGTGAAATCTGCAGCACAAAGTGGTGCATCACTGCCTAAAACTTTAGCGGCAACGGAGTTAATACAACTTCCACCTACAACAAACAAATTCTTGCCAGCAACAGAACTTACTTCAGTATCTTTGACAATAAGAACCTGTCCGCCTACACCACTACTACCTGATTGACCAGGAGTAATAGTCGATGAAGCTTGCGCAATATACACTTGCGCATATACTTGCTCATCTGGATAACTGATTGTTGCGCTATACTGATCGGTATCAGATTGATCTGTGGTAATTATATTACCCCATAAATCAACTTGTTTGTATAACTTATTATTTGAATACAATTGTGATTCCCACGAGGAAGAATCATTAGACCATGTATCTTCAATATCGTTAATACCCATACCATCATCAGAATTAATACCATTGTCGAGAGTTACAACTAATGCTTGATACTCACTATTGTCATCCTTTTCATTCCAAAGGACTAATGCCGGAGCTTTAATAGGATTTCCTCCAGGTTGCATTAACTCAATCTTTATTTCATTCTTAACTCCAGTGTTTGAGAAGTTATATACTAATTTCCCAATCTGTCCAAGGAAATATTGATTTACAATTCCTGCACCTACACTAGTATTTAACATATTTAGTGTGCCATCGACGGTTATGTTATAGCTCATATTAACTCCGCCAATGTCTCCAAAAGTAGGAACAATAGTTGCACTTTCATAACCATCTCCATCAGGAAATTTTATTTCCGTAATATTGGTATTTGTTTGAGCTGGATTATTATCCCAGTAGCTCATATTGATAGTTATTGGTTCATAAAATGTAAATTTTGCACCCTTTGAAGTTTGTATTGTTGGATATAAAACCATAACTTGTCCTGCACTATCCGGATAATTAAGTGTAACATTACGCCCTTCAGAGGCAATGTCTGCATCACCCGTCATAGTCACAGAGTATGATAATCCACCAACAGTCAGCGTACCTAATCCCTCAGAATTCCAAACAGTATCAATAGTACTATCCGCGGCAATATCAACAAATCGCGCTCGATCATTGCTTGTTCCAGACGTACTTGTGTTAGCCGTACTTTCAAGCTTTAAAAGATAACCATCGTCTTCGTTACCGACAACGACATAATCTCCTGCCTTAAGTATCTCCATTTCTCGCACCGAAATATTTCTGAAATTTTCGTCTCGATTTAATCCAAATGTTCCCGATTTGTTTAAAGCAAATACGGTACTAATCTCTTTCAATCGATGATCCATGAATTTCACCTGCATTTTATCATCACCACTATTTTCAATAGTGATTAATTCTCGTGCAGTTGAATCTTCTGGAGTATTAATACCTGCAAAATCAAGTTTAATCGTTCCAAAAACTGGATCAGTGTAGGATGTGCCAGAATTTACTGAATCTTTATCAGATTCCGGAGCATCAAAACCAATTGTTAATGATGTTAAATTACTCGGAGTACCTGTTCCAAATTCAACCGTTGTTCCATCAAGAACGCTATCATCTTCTCCAATTAATACAGAAGTTCCATCTTCGAGCGTAACTTTATCAGAACCTGCAATTATAGATGCAGATAATTTTAAGTTCGTCTCGTCTGCAGTAACTACTGCAATAGTAACTCCATTTATTTTCTTTGAAGCAGCCTCATTAACTTCTTTGCTATCGCTTGTTCCAGCACTGTCTGTAACTTTAATTGTTGCAGCAGTATCTGATGAAGAAACTAATTCAACAGTATACATTTTACCTGCAATAGTTACCTCAGCTGTAGGATTATCGCTATCCAAATTAACTTTAGTTGCACTTTTCAATAAAACTAAAGTGTCAGCATCAGTTGCAGAACCAACCGTAAAGTCCATACCAAATAATCTGATAGAACTTCCTTCAGAATCGCTGTGTGAAAAATTTACAGCTTTACTAAACGTAGCAGTAAGATTAAACATTGGCAAGGTATTTGTAGTACTTGTTTTAATACCGAATACTGGATCTTGTGATGTTATTGGCTGTTTCTCAAATGTTACTCTTGGATTTGGTCCAATTTGAACAGATTGAGTAACTTTAGCATCAACATTTCCTGAAAAAGTTTCCTCTTTCAATGTATTGGGCATATCAGATTTAGTAACAACTGTTTTTACTGCAGTAATAGTATCATTGATATACAGTTTTGTACCTCCAGTAAATAATGCTACAGCTTCTCCAGTGACTGCAGCGCTTGTTCCAGCACTGCCGCTTGTCGACAAAGCACCTAACTTTTGTTGTACGTCAATTGCAGCAGTTACGTCGGTAATTGCAGCATTTGCTCCATACACAACAGCTCCATCAGCTAAACCACTCGTAACGAATGGTTGCGGATAACTAGCAGCAACAGCGATACCAATTGTACTTGATAACATAGCCGCGCTTGTTAATACAGAAGCTATTTTTTTAAAAGTAAACATATTTTTTAACCTCCTTTCATAAGTTTCAATTATTAAATTACCCCTTTTTCTGAAATAACTGTCGGAAAACACTGTATAATTTGTAATCTATAATCCAATCTTAGATTGGTAATGATTTAAATTTTCTTTTCTTTATAAATTTTTCTAAGAATGTTTGATATTAATAATCATTTTAACAAAATACTATATAAAGATACGTGTGTAACTAGTTAATGGTTACGTGTTTTTTCTTTTTTTCTTAAAATAATTTATTTATTGAAATAATAGGGGCAAATAATAACCTATATCTGAATAATATATAATGTAGATATAGGTATATATTTATATAGTATAATCGTCTATAAAAATAGGAATATTAGACAAATGATTCCATAAAAAGAGGTGTTAGGATGTCAAAGCAAATAAAAACGAAAACAATTCATATTTCTGATAAAGAGGGAACATTTTCAGTTTTATTTAAGAAAAAAAAAGATAAAAATTCTGAGTTATCTAATTTGCGGCAAATACTAAGTAATGAAAAAGCAAAAATATTACATATATGTAAAACTAAACAACCTGAATCTTTATATAAATTAGCAAAGTTAATCGGACGAGACTTTAAAGCTGTAAGGCATGATGTGAAGATTTTAGAACGTTATGGCTTCATAGAGCTTATATCTTCCTATAAAAAGGGCAGAGAGCGTTTAAGACCGATAGTAGATATTGATCAGCTCGTAATAACCATTAATATTTAATTCTCACTAATCTAAATTTTCGTTTTTCTTTCGTTAAGGATCGTACGATAATTAGTATTAAATGTAAGTTTAAATTGGAATTTAGAATATTTTTTAAAATATTCCTCACGATTCAAATTAAAAAAAGAAAAATTATCTATATCTTTTAGATGATTTGTTTCCTTTTATTCGTAATAAGAAATAAACAATTGTAATCACAATAACTATTCCTACAATCATCCATATCCATATCATTCGATCATTAGTTGATTCCTTAATTTGTGGAGTTTCAGAGGTAGTTTCTACTTCTTCAGAAGTTTCTTCAGGAGCTAACTGAGGTATCTCTTCATGTACATACGTTATAGTTACATCAGCTTTCTTATCAGAGGGACTTATAGAATTTAATGTAACCTTTAAGTCATTAAAGTTATCGTTATCTAAATTAACAGTAACCTCTTCTCCGATATCTAAATTAACCTGAACAGGGTCACTTGCAATTTCTACTGTAGCACTTGTATTAGTCAGTTTTCTAATTCCCACAAAATGTATTTCACCATTAACTTTAATTTGAACTTTTTCCTTTTCCTTTAATGATTCAGTAACAGATCCTATTTCACTTAGTTCAGTCTCAGATCTATCAACTGTTTTTTTGTATTCAAAAGTATCTGATGAATCGCTTCCTCCACCACCACTTCCGCCTCCGCCTGAGGAAGAGATTGCATATGATGCTGTAGCGCTTTGAATGTTTCCAGCATAATCAGTAACTGTACACGTATAAGTAAATGATCCCGTACTCGAAGGAGTTCCAGTACCATCCGGTGATGTCGAAGAATCACTTGTTGTTTTAACTCCTGACGTGGCATCAGAACCTGAACAAGAACAAGGGAAAGCATCCCCTGAATAGGTATTTGAACATGATGCTGTAGCAGTTGGTTTCGTGCTGTCAAAAACTATGTTTGAAATATTAATCGTTCCATTGACATTGCCTATTTGATCTTTTGCATAAATGGTTATATTGTATTTACCATCGCTAAACATTGAAGAATTAATGGTTACGTTCCAATATCCTGCAGTAGGCGCCGTAGCATTAACATGGGACATATTATAACTTGCCATCGTCGTATTATGAACCGTTATATTAATTTGAGAAATTTCAGTAAACTGCGTATTATCCAAGCTAAAATTTCCATTATCTAATGAAGAAACATTAATAGTAAATTTTCCCGAAACATTTGCATTCGTAGTTGATACTTGAACGCCATCTTTATCAGTTAAGTTAGAAATATTAACCTGATAAGGAATTGTAGTATCATTAATAATTAAACTAACATTAGTAGTATTAGTCGCTAATCCCAGAGAGTCATTGAAGATAAACCGAATTGTTATGTTATATTTTCCTGGTGTAGAAGCACTTGCGTTAAACCAAATAAAAGTATAATTTTTACCTTCTACAAAACCAGCAGTTGCATTAGTTGTAACGATGTTTTTATTGGTGGTAGTTCCATTCCATTTTAATAATTGATCGCTAAAATTAGTAAAAGTAACTGAAGCAGCAGCAGCGTAACCATCAGTTGCGGATATATTTCCCGTACCATTTGTTCCGTTTGTAAAAGTGAATACATTTGGAAGCGTAACATTTACCCCACTAAGATTGCTGGCTATATTTGCTGCCCCATATCCTGTGTGATTGATTGTAATATTAAAAGTATACTGAGTATCTTCATTAATAGTATGATTTCCAGAAACAGCGCCATAACTTGGATTTGTAACATTAATAGTTCCGGTAGTTGGTGCAATAACCGGATAAATTAAAAGAATTAAAGCAGATAATATACTGATAATAAAAATAAAAATATATTGTTTAGCTTGATTATTCATCGTCACACCCTTTCTCAAATTGTATAATTCGCAGTCCTTTATAAATTTTTCTTTTTTCGAGCGTGTCTAATAATTAGCTCAAGGCTAATTATTTTATCATTGCATCGTATCAATAATTTTATTTGGTAACTGATAATCCCTCCAAGAATTCTTACTT
>JAGVXM010000008.1 GCA_018303785.1 Candidatus Pacearchaeota archaeon | reverse complement strand
CTTTTTACTGCAAAAATAAATTTTTCACCCTCTTTTCGGTCAGTTAGAATATACACTTTAGTTTCATCCCCTTCTTTAATTTTCTCTACTTTCAAATTCTTATCTTTATACATGAAAGCATCAGTATTTGAATCTCCATATTGCGCTTCTGAATTTGCAATCTCGCTGGCAACAATGACCATATCATAGAGACGAGAATTTTGATCTGTTTTAATATTTTTATATGATTCAGTGTTGTCATTCTTCGAAATAGCTAATTCTAATTCTATGTTCGAGATAATACTGTTAGGCTCTAAAGAAATATCAATTGCCGGTTTTTTATAACGCATTTGGTTTCCTTGTCTTTCAACAGATAATTTTATATCAGTTAAACATTCATTTAGTCGCGGCTCAAGATAATTTTTTAATTCGGTCTCAATAGTATATTTCAAGAACGGAGTTTGCATTACACAGTTTTGAAATGATTCCTGGGTGTAACAAATATAATGTAATTTATTATTTTGGTAAAGGTAATAATTCTCCGGCGTAATTAATCCTCCCTGTTTACTTAAAATCTCTTTTCCTTCGTTTATTGTTTTGGTAGTGCACTCTTCTATACTGTCTACTGGACTTTTTCCGAGAACAAAAGAAGCAAAATCCTTATTGTTTAAAAAAATTAAAATTATCACTACAAAAATAAGTAAACCTAAGATTATAAAAACCGAAATCTGCCCTCTTTTAAAATACAAAATATTTTGCACACCCATCTTTTGTTTTCTAACGATAAAGTTATTTATAAAGTTAATCAACTACACTACAAATTTGGTTTTACAGATATAATTGTTCCCTTATTTTTATAACTATCTTGACATTGTATGTAATATGTTTTTAATCTCCATTGCGCAGTGTGTACTAATTGTGCCCCAGACATTTTAGTAGCATTATCAAACTCAAAATTTCGGCTGAAAGAATATCTGCACTCTGCATTTTCATTAGTAGTTAGCTTTAATCCATAATCATAATATATTCTATTGATGCGCGGTCCAAATTTATCAATATCTATTGTAAATGACGTTGAGTTTTCTGCAATGTTTCCAGAAACATCTTCGCAAATAAATGAAATGGTGTAAGCCCCAGCTAACAATGAAGTCACGGCGTACTCATGTGTTGTTGAACTATTTTCTTGATATCTAAAAGAATCACCGAAACCGTTGCCTTCCCATCGGCAAGTGGCTTTGCCTTGTTCAGCTCCGCCGGATGTTCGAAGTCTAAATTTTAATGAAACAGGTTCAACACCAGAAATAATTTTTTCATCAATACGAGGAATTACCTCATCAATTTTCAAAGGGGATTTAGACGCTTTCAAATCATAAACAAAACTTTCACTCATTATGTTTTTATTTTCAGAAGTATCTTTACATTTAATAAAAAATTTGGTATTATTTTGTAATCCTGTTAGAGTTGTCGTACATTTCCATCCATAATGCGTAAACACTGCAGGATTTGTTTCACAGTTCATTGTATTTTGCATTAAATCAAAATCTTTATCTCCACTATCCCATCGACATTCACTAGGTTCGTTTACATAAAATACAGCTTCTTTAGTATCAGTCCCATAAGACAAATAAGAATCTTTTTGCGGACTTGCAATAACAATTCGTGGAGGCGTCAAATCAGGACCGGGCCGCACACATGTTTTAATTTGGTAAGGGGTAGGATTAACTTTACCACTTGCAGTTTTACATTTCACAAAAAAATTCATTTTTCCAATCTCTTCAATTTGCGATTCAGTGAGATTATAAAAATTCTTGAATGCTTCGGGATTAGGAAAAAATAATTTATTGATATGTACAGGAAGAATATAATTTCCTTTTGGACCGAATAAATCTGTCATATCTTCATAACTATCTTTTGATTCGTTGCTCCAACGGCATCTCGCGAATGGCTCAACTTTGATTCCCATTTGAACGCTGGTATAAGGTTCAATACAACCATTATCGCTAGCATTAACAATTTCAACGCCATTTTCAATCTGTTTATACGCATATCCATCGGTAATAACACTTTCAAATTGAGTTATAGTCGGAAGAGTCTCGTTGACAGGCTGAGTAACACATAATTCATTACCTGTTCCTTTGTTAATCAAAGTGCATTGACTTCCTAAACTTTCACATCGATATTCAGTACATGGTACTTCTAATTTATTACATTCGTTACACTTACTTTCATCAGGCGGCTCCCACGGTGTACATGTGAAATCTATATGGACTTTTTTTATCCAGCTAATACCAAATAAAAATCCAAGCAGTGCAGCCATCATGGATATAATTAAGCTTTGAGTAATAATATACGCGATTAAACCAGCAATCATTGAGATTATCATTGAAAAATCATGTTGTTCAGGTTCTTCTTGTTCAATCTGTGCAGCGATGCTTGACTGAACGCTGGAAATAGCTGCAGTGTATCGTGACATTCCAATAACTCCTGCAGATAAGCTTCCTAAATTTCCAAATGTATTATTATCTTCAGTTAAAATTTTTAACAATAACGGCGAGCCATACGCCCCTGCGGCTTTTAATAAATCCTGTTCCAATGATGATAAATTATTTTGCGTTTCAACTTGTTGCAGCTGCTCCGGATTCAATGTTTTGAAAAACTCATAATTTCCTGGATTTGCTTTCTGATTATTATCTTTATTGGCAAAAACTTTGAATGCATTAAGGTCTGAGCTGCTCAATCGAGGAGGACCTGCCTCGCCTTTAGGTGTTACTTTAACTCCATATCCTCCGTCGCTGTATTCCCCAATATAATTAATGTAAGCACCACAATCTCCAAGACTTATACAAAAATCATTCATTTCTTTTGTGAAATGTTCTGTATGACATTTACAATTATCAATGCAGATACAACCAAACAATCCACATTGCCAAATTTCAGTACATCTCTGAGTTGCAGTACTACAAATCTGATCGCCAGCACTTGTTTTATAATATGTTTCTTCATTTAAACTACCATCAGAATTTATAATGTCTTGCTCAAAATTTAATTCAAATCCCGGCGGATATTGAGGAAGACAAACTTTGAAACTAAAACTTCCTGCCATATCAATTGATTTGACCCAACAATCTGGATTCTTCTGGCATTTATCAACCATTTTTTCAACTGCCTTCTCTTTGTTGTAATCTAAACACAATCTCCATTGATTTACTCGACAGGCACTTTGAGAAAAAGTTTTTCCATTTTCTAATTGCGTATCTTCTTGAACACAAATTTCATTTCTAAAATCAGCACACGGAGCTAATCGTTCAGTTCCCATGTAACAAATATGCTGCATATGTCTACTACCCGCAGGATCTTTTCCTCCACCAACTTTACCATCATAACTGCACCACGACTCTCCATTTTCCCTATCAGGAATACCATCCTCATTCGTGTCGCACGCAACACTTTTACATTGTGCACTATCTTCGGTTTTTTTACAATACGTTCCTTTAAATAAATCGCAATCATCCGCTTTTTCCTCCTTGTTGCCACAAGAGTCAAACCAGAATACATCTTCTCCGCCGTCAATACATCCTTTTTTTTCTTTTGCAGTGCACGTAGTATTTAGTGCAGAATTAGAACAAAAACTATCACGCGCAAAATTTGCCTCACTTCCCGTTCTTTTAACACACTCTCCTAATGTAGTATAAACGCATTTTTTTTCACCGGAAGTATCAAATAAGCAAGCTCCCTCTTTATCTTTTTCCACATTAAACAAACATTCAATTTCTGAATCAGAATTCTCATCTAATCTCCACTCAGTTTTCGCATTCTTATTTTCCGTGTTTCCTTCAAATTTACAATTTGCTTCTGTTGTCCATTTAGCTTGATTACCCAAAATACAACAACCTTTTTTGCATTCTTGAACATTACAATTACTTCCTTTTTTGAAAACTCCTTTAATTTTTTCACAATCTCTCTTAGATGTCATTTCATTACATAATCCCGTGTTTTCGCTGATACAACAACCAATCTCACAAAAATCAGTGTTTTCACAATCTGTCGGCGCTGTTTTCAGCGCGGTATTACAATTTTCAGCGGAAGTTGTTTGACAAGAATTTCCAGTTCTTGTTTCCTCACAACAAACACTTCCAAATCCTTGAGCATCAACACTGCCAAATGAATGGTAAATTAAATAACTAAACGCAAATAAAGATAAGACTAAAATAAATATCTGGCTATAGCTCATAAAAGCTTTTTCACTACACAACTTTTTTATTTGTATCATTTAATATCCTGGTGGCAACTCGCAGCTAGTCACTGCAAAAGTTAGCTTTTCTCCCGTTGAAATTTCGGTAACCGTATAAATTATATCGGCTTCTCCCGTTATGAATTTTGTAATGTCATATTTAGGATGCAAGATCATGTAACCCAGTTCATCAAAATTACAGTATCGAGATTCCTGATTTGCAATTTCCATCGTTATCTCCGCTAAATCATATATGGGATGTGCCATAATCATTTTAAAATTATCAAATTCTCTTGATTCCTGATTGCGTGTCATTTTAAATTTTTTGTCAATATAAACTGCGACATTTTTCGATTGAAGAACAGTTTTCAAATATAATGGAGTAGTTTCAACATCATATCTATCCTCTAATTTATTTTCGAGCTGAATGAAGCAATCATTAACTAATGGTTTGATATAATTAGTGATTTCATTTTCTATATGTTCGATTAATAATGGTCGTTGATTAATACATGGTTGAAAGTAGTTAAAATTGTAGCATGCATACGAAACTTCTTTTCCTTTAAAATTAATATATCCTTTCGGAGTTATATCTCCTCCTTGTTCGCTTAATATTTCTAATGCATTTTCAACTGCTTCTCGTGTGCAGGATTCTATAAATGCTTGTGGATTATTCTCGTCGAGAATTTTAACCTCAGGAGGATTAATTAGTAAAAAAATAATGATTATACTTACAACAAAAAGTAAGCCGATGATTATAAAAATAGTGACTTGCGAGCGTTTGGATTCTGGGAAGAGTTTAATTGATTCAGAATCAAAACGCGAGTTCTTTTTATTTACTTTAGCATCCATAAATTAACTCCCTCTTTTTTTATTTTGATAACCTTCTGTTCAACTGCCAATTCTAAAAGATATTTTTCGGCAGTGTTCCAGCTAACGCTGATAACCTTTGCAAGCTCAGAACTGGTGATAACCCTCTTTTCATCCAGATATTTAAGTATTCTCGTTCGTATCTGATTATTCATAACAATATTAATACTATTTTACATAGGTATATTCATATGGTTATTCAAATGAATAATACTATGAACATTCATAGATTTATAAATCTTTATAATTTTATTGTGGTTAAATAAATAGGGGACCTCCTCACCATCATTAAGGCAAAGATATTTCCCTCGAGGATATTCTATTAGATTTGTTTTGCAATTTGTTGAAATTTAATATTTCATTGATAATTATTTTTTAATTAGCCATAGATTTTCTTTTCACCATCTTTTTTTCTTATCCATTCTCATTCTATAAAGGTAATTCCTCATTCACAAGTTCTATTAATCTTCAGTCTCAACTCTTGGTGCAAGAATAAAACTTAATTCTAACGAGGGAGTTTTATATTCTAATCGTAATGGATAATCTGAAGAAAAATTAATTAAAACCTTTTCGCTCAATTTCGTTGCTTTTATCATTTTTTGCAAATACTCCAAAGAATATTTTGAGTTCGAATTTTCAGCTGTAATTGATACTTCATCTGTAAATTCAGAACGAAAAGAATTAAGGGAGCCTTTCGCGCGGATAATAAATTTGCTCGCCTCTGAAGTAAAAGAGCATGAATCAGCTACAACACTGCAATCTTCTATTGCCTCGGAAAAATCCAACGAGTTCATTTCAATCTTGCTCGAAAATTCTAAATTAGGAATTGGTTTTTCCTCTCCCTCAATATCAATAAGTGCTAAATTAAATTCTTTTCGGATCTTGTCCTGAATTAGGAACTTTAATTCATTTTCTTCACGAGTAAGCGTCAATATGCTTCCTGATTTAACTCTTCTTAAAACTGCTTTCATGCTGTCTAAGCTCACACCCAATACTTCATCGCGTTCAACTTCCATATGGGAAAATGCAGCTGAAGGAAGCTTAAAAACAATCATCGCGACATTTGCCGGATCAATTGCGGTAATACTCATACCATCCTTGTTAACTTTCAATCTGACTTCTAATACTAATTCTGAAATTATATTAATGATTTCTGAAAAGTTTTTCGGGTTATCTAATTTTAATATCATTTTCTCTTTTATTTTTAATTGGAATAAAAATAGTTTTAACTTTGACTTCTTCTAAAGATTTTCCAACCATACTCTCTAATAATAAAACCGAACGTAAAAGATAGTCCTCGGCTTCCCTTGCAGATATTTCAAGAGGAGCTTTTCCTTCAAAACACATAATGTCATACACTCGTATATTATTCATACCTCCATAAAATCCTAATTGATGATAAAAAGAAAGTTGTTTTTGCTTTATAAGAAGATCTCTTCCTTCATTAAATCGCAGATTCTCAGGTCCAATATAATTTAATTCTGAAGGCAATTCATTTGAAATAGTTAATTCTCTAAGCCGTTCATAAATAAGATTTCTTTTTGATGAACGTGCGCGATAGCTATGAATCATTCTACTAGATATTTCAATTTACTTTTAAATATTATTATAGTTGTTTATAAGATCCTAAGAATAGGTTATTATTTAAATTATGCAGGTATTAATTTTTTGAGAGTAAAGAGGACATGACAGACAAATATAGTGAGGAAAGATCATACAAGGAGCAAAGAATTAGGGAGATAACTTTTATTTATTATTCTCGAGCGGAAGTTCGAAAAGCACTACTGGAATTTTCAAAAAACAGAGAATCAATTCCAAGATATTTTGAAAGCTTTGGAAAACGGCCAGATGCATTTCAGTACGAGTCAGATATCTTAGAGCAAGTAAAAAAAGGAGCAACGTCTTTTCATTGTTCAGAAGAATTGTGGAATGATCCATTAGAATTATCAACTAACATGTCTCGTCCAGAATTCAACGAATTGAGAATAGGCTGGGATTTATTGTTAGATATAGATAGCAAGTATCTTGAATACAGTAAGATGTACGCAGAACTTATTGTTTACGTGCTGCGTTTACACAAAATAGAAAATTTCGGAATAAAATTCTCGGGTTCAAAAGGATTTCATATAATCATCCCCTGGAAAGCATTTCCTCAAGAAATTTACAATCAAAAAACAAAAGACATGTTTCCGGAATGGCCGAGGATAATTTGCAGTTATCTAGCAGATATAATTAAGCCAAAACTATCCGAAAAAATATTCCAAGATCAAAACTTAAAAAATTTAGCAGAAAAAACAGGCAGAAAAGAAGACGAACTTATAATTGATGAGTGTGTTTCTTGCCATAGAAAAGCGTCTAAAAAAGTTCAAATACAATGGGTATGCAGAAATTGCAAAAATATTGAAATGGTCAAAATTGAAACAAGTAAACGAATTCCTAAATGTTTTGAATGTGGAAAGCAATTTGTTGAAAAGTATCGAAAAGAGATATTATATTGTGAATACTGTTCAATAGACGCTTTAAAAAATCCTGAATTGTTCAATAAAGCTCAACAAAAAACCGAACTTCTCATAGACGCAGATTTAATTTTAGTTGCCCCCAGACATTTGTTTCGAATGCCCTATTCTCTGCATGAAAAAACCGCTCTATCATCAATTGTCTTAGATAAAAATGAAGTAAAAAACTTTCAAATTAACGATGCGAAGCCATTGAAAGCTAAAATGCTCAATTTCTATCCTGAGCCAATAGAAAATGAAGCCCGAAGTTTATTATTACAAGCGTTAGATTGGAACGAACAAAAAGAACGCGAGGAAAAAACAGTCCAAGAAAAGAAAGGAAATACAACAACAATCATCAAGCCAAAATCAACATCTAAAGAAGAGTATAAAAAAATAACCATTCCAAATCCCTCCGATGATATTTTTCCTCCACAAATTAAATTATTGTTAAAAGGCGTTGCACAAGACGGAAGAAAACGCGCTCTATTTATTTTATTGAGTTTTTTTTCAACATTAGGAGTTGCGGAAAGCGAGATTGAGAAACGTATCTACGAATGGAATGCAAGAAACTATATGCCTCTTAAGAAAGGATATATCCAAAGTCAGTTGAGCTGGTATAAGCGAAATCCTAATAGACTTCCACCGAATTTCAACAACCCTATATATAAGGAACTTGGCGTGGATAAACCAGATGCTCTTTCAATGCAAACAAAAAACCCCATAAATTATGCAATTAAGAAATATTTCATGATGAAATAATCATAATTCAATACCTTCTTCAACTGCTGTTTTTATAATGCCTATCTGCTTTTTCTTTTTTTCAAATTCTTCGGGAGTTAGGCAGAGTATATCTCCATCATACGGAAGATTCCAAGCAAGGTAGAATTGAGGAGATCTTTTATAAGATTTTACATTTTTGAAATCTTTCGAAATTATTAATATATCAACATCACTTTCTCCATGAGCCTTTCCAGTTGCTGTTGATCCAAATAATATCGCTTTTTCAATTCGGGTTGTTTTTTTTACTTTATCTAAAAATTTTTGCAGTAAACCAATTATTTCAGTTTATTTTCTATCCATGATAAAACCTCCTCTGCAGTATTTAAGAATTCAATAACATCAGACCTTTCAAATTCTTCTGCCGGAATTACATTCGCGATATCAGGATACCTCGTTTTTTGGTAAACTGGTTCTAGCTCAGCTATCTTTTTAATAAAATCAAGAGGAAGATTGAGTTCTTTTGCAAGTCCAGATATGCTATGAGTCTTTTTTAAAATTTTCTTTTCTTGTATATATAAAGCTTTTAATGATCTTTCTACTGCTTGTTGGCAAAGAAATGAAGCCGTATCAAGCATATCCCCTTCTAAATTATATTCAGCAGCTCATTATTTTTATAGCCGTTTAATCTATAAAAACTTTTAATATCCTGAAATTAGATAGTTGTCACTTTTAGATAGAGGTAACATAAAGAAAGATTTAAAAACCTTATTTTCGTAAGAAAAATATGAAAATGAAAACAACCCACAGACTTAATGAAGATATAACGAGCGGAGATTTACGTTCAGCGTATGTACAAGCTCCGTTTGACAAAGGATTAGAAGTTTTACAAGACAACGGCTATGATCTTATTTCTTTGCAAGATAATGCAAAATTGAGAATGCAGGAAGGACCTCAAGCGTATATTTCCCAAAACGGAAACTGGGTTTCAGAAGAAGTCCCTTATATTCCTTATAAAGGAATTTACTTATCAAAAGCAGGCATTCTTAATCGCAATGCAAAAAAAGCAACCCAATCTCATAGAGATGGAACTGATTTTTAT
>JAGVXM010000007.1 GCA_018303785.1 Candidatus Pacearchaeota archaeon | reverse complement strand
AAGTAAGAATTCTTGGAGGGATTATCAGTTACCAAATAAAATTATTGATACGATGCAATGATAAAATAATTAGCCTTGAGCTAATTATTAGACACGCTCATTATTCACAAAAATATTTAAAGAAAAATTCCTTAATTATTCAAATGGGTGAAGTAGATAATATTATACAGGATGTAAGTCCGTATTACAAAAAAAAGAAGGAGGCGAGTTTGTCACACACATTAGTATATGATTCTCCTTCTGAAGCATTAGAACCTTTGTATTTTTTTATTTTAGATTTAGCTAATAAAACTGCTGGGAGTGTCGAAAAGGTAGTTGATAATTTTGCTTCTTCGCCTGGGAGTGGGCATTTTTCTGAATTAGGGTTGAAAAAATCTCAAATGCAGGATCAAGCATTCAAACTCATGGGAACAATTAATGGAATTTTAAGAAGCGTTTTAAATTTGATTTATGATTTGAAGGAATTCAAAATACGATTAAGCCATTACGATGCTGCTAATTCAAAAAATAAACCTGTTGCAGAAGCAGGAGTACTTGCATTAAAACAAATTTGGATGGATAAAGTAGATGTACTTCGCGGTCAAGGCAGCATCAATGCGTTATCTTCGGGGAATTTGCAGTTTGTAACTTTACGTGACGCATTTCTTATGGTAGAAGATCCGGAAAAAGTCGATAAGATGGATTTAAATGAACGAGTTAAACGATTGCTCAAGCCGAGAATTCTAGAATTTTTAGAGTGGAGGAAACGAAGCGAAGGAGAATTAAGAAAAAGATATGAAATTGAAAAAACTTATTTGAAAAGTCAAGTCGATGGATTGAAGTTACAAGCGCGCTGGGCAAAACCGTATTTGAAGGCTGCTGAAAAACTTGCGCAAAATGAGAAGCTTGCCGAAGATGCTGCAATGGTTACTGCGTTCAATACAGTATTATTGCAATTAACGTTACTTACTAAAAAAGGAGTTGGAGTAGAAGAAGCTGCAACGAAGACGCGAAAAGATGGGTTAACACTTCCTGAAGAATTTAAAAAAATGGCAAAAAAATTTAGAACTTATTTTGAAGTTGTCGTTATTGATTTTAAATTTACTGGAATTCCTTCAAAAGTAGGTCAGCATTATGTTTTTGGTGGTAAAGCTGAAATACAATTTAAGGGATATGGATTGAATCAGGACGAATTAGATTTGGTAAAGGCAAAGTTAAGCGAATCGGATTTAGATTATGCACTTAAATTAGTTCAGGGAATGACTGACGATTCTTTAGCGCAATTAAAAATTGATTTAGAAGAATTGCTCGAAGAGAAAAAGAAAGAAGAGGAAAAAAATGAAAGTAAGGGTTTATTTGATTTCATGATGCCGAAAAAGAAAGAAGAAAAATGGGAAGATAAGATTAAACGATTGAAAGAAAAAGGGATTAAAAAAGATAGTTATGCAGAAGCGTTTGTCAGAAATTTGGCAATTGCCGGTGCAATGAATACTACGTTTAATATCTATGATATTTTGAAAAAGGCATATGGTATGGCGTCAGTACCTTACGGCGGAGATAAAGGAAGTGTATTTGGGGTTGCCAAAGCACCTCAAACAGATATTGATAGAGCGTTCGGATTTAAGTGAGTGCAATAATTCTTATAAATCTAATCTAAAATAGTCGCAAGTTATTCCTTGAGTTATGAAATACGGGACTATTGAGATATAATTATATCTTGTTTAAAACTGAAGACATTGTTTCTGCAAGAATAGGATTATTATAAACAACGAATTTTATGTTTTCTAATTTTGTTATTTCTGCATATTTATCTAAAAAATCGTTCACTCCATCAGCCATTCTTGCAATTGCTTCTTGAGGAGTTTTTTCTATTATTCCTTGCATAACACCAAGTCTAATTGTAGGAATAGTAACGGATTTATATTCACTTGCAGCCTCTAAACCTGTATATATTACTTCATTTAATGGAGATTCTAAATCATCTACTACAAAAACTACGTCCCTAAAACCAATTTTCCTATCAGGTCTAGCTCCTCCTCTTGCAACTACAGTTTGAAGATTTCTTAATGGCATTGCAGCTTTAGCTTGTTTATGATACAAATCTCCAGCTACTCTTTGAATAGCACCATCAATTCCACCATACCACATTCCACCTGAATTAATTGCAGTAATAAGAGCGTCTGCTGGTATTTTTGTTATATCTCCTTCAGCAGTATATATTTTGGTATGTCTCATAGAATTTTTATGATTATGATCTATTTAAATGTTTCTTTTTTATCCATTTTATAGTAGTTACAAATATATCTTTTTTTGATTAATTGAATTGTATTTATAAATTTTACCGCACCGACTCATATTTCTTCATAGAATTTCCCTTTTTGAAAACGAATTGATATACATCAATGCTTCCTGAACGAAATGCACCGGCGCAGCTTTATTTCTGCATTCTATAAAATCGCTCACCGTTGTCTTCAGAGAATGCTGGCCAATTCTTATGAATCTTCTGCATTATATGATAGATTCTCTCGCCTTCAGCATCTCTGATACTGTTCCAATTTTTATGAAAATTTTTAAACCAGTGCATTAGTGTTGGATCATAATGATGGCCAATATTATGTACATCTAACAGCGTAAAAAAATCTTCGGCGGCACATGTTAATTGAGCAGCTGACGGCAAATGTCCTCCCGAAAAATATATTTGTTAATCCACGCGTCTGTTTGTCCCAGCTTCGCAGAGTCATGTCTACCGATGGTATGGACAAAAAATAATCCCTCGGGTTTTAGACAATGAGCAGCGCCGTTAAAATAACCTCGATAATTTTTTGGTCCAACGTGTTCCATATTGCCTATTGAAACAACTTTATCTGCCTCTTCCATATAATGCGTTGTAAGAAATACTGTCATTTTTTCTTTTTTATTTAATTTAAGCACATAATCCCATAATCTGTTTCTCGTTTGCGGATCCAAGCCTAAGGTTGGCTCATCGAGAAATAGAATTGTCGGATGATGTATCAAACCACGGGCAATTTCCAATCTTCGCTTCATACCACCTGAAAACGTTTTTACAAAATTATCTTTTCGATCATATAATTCAACATATTTTAACAATTCGTGGATTCTTTCGGTTCTTACTTCTTTAGCTACTTGATACATTATTGCATGAAATTCCAAATTTTCAAAAGCAGTCAATTCATTATCTAAACTTGGATCTTGAAAAACAATACCAAACGATTTTCTTACTTCTTCCATATCTTTCAATGGATCAAAATTATTAATTTGCATTGAACCTGAGGTCGGGCGTAATAACGTTGTCAGCATTTTTATCGTCGTGGTTTTACCTGCCCCATTTGGTCCTAAGAACGCGATTATTTTTCCTTTTTCCACTGAAAAAGAAATGTTATTGACTGCAATTATCTCTTTGTATTTTTTGGTAAGATTTTTTACTTCAATTATTGGTTTCATTTACTTTAAACGAAAAGTTAGTTTATAAAATATATACCGAATGGAATGTCAAACTTTTGATCACAGAAAAATTCGTAAATAAAATCAAAGCATTTATTAATTCTTATAAGATAATAAACATATGAAAAGAGGCAGATATTTATTTACATTTTTGTCAATATTATTATTGCTCTCATTTGTTCATGCCGATGTTGCTTCTGAAATTCAAAAATTGATTCATTATGCCGAGGAATATGAAACTGGAAATATTGATTACGCGCGTTTAATAGTTTATACGGGTGCGGTACGGGAACAATTGAATGAAGATTTAGGAGTTATCGATAGACGTGAAGGCGGCATTATGAATGAAGAGCAAGTTCGCAAAGCTTTAGGTGAACCGACGGAAAAAACAAAATGGGTATGGTCTGAAGAAGAAAACAAAAAATTATCTGAAAGCATTCCGGCGTGGAGAAAATTAGTATTTGACGGCAACAAAATTCAAATTTACATTGAGGCATATCCGTCTTTGTATCGAAAAGGTCATCGTAATGAGGAAGGGAAATTTATTCCTGACGAAAATACGAAGGAAGAAATTGTCTATCGAATTCATTTTAACATTAAGTACAAACAGGATGAAGAAGACGTGGATTTAGAAAATAAAATTGCTGATATTAAAAATCTTGCAGAAAAATATTTTGTTGATCAAAGCTCTGATAATGCGGAAATGCTTGCGAAGGAAATGGTTTTTGTTGAAAATGCTTTTCGCTCTGCGCATGAGAATCCGATTAATTGCGAAGAGACCATAAATACGTTAATTGGTTCAGAAAATCGACGCTCTGATCAGGGAATTATCGTTCAGGAAATTTCTTTTTTTGAAGGAGATGACTTTGAAGTTATATTACAATCTGAAATGTGTGATGTTTGCGAGTATCATTGGTGGAATATTAATGCACATGTTGAGTCGCGCGGACGATTCAGACCAGAAGAACCGTCTCATGATCGCCCTCAAGAATTTAGAGGATTGAGCAACGAACAGTATAAAACTGAAATCAGGGGGACATTTGAACAATTAAAAGATGCGTATTCGCGAGAAGATTTTTCGACGACAAATTCATTATTAATGAAATTACAAGGATTGCAGGAAGGATGGAACGAAAAAGCTAATAATATATGGGATGAAGTAAATAAAAAATATGAATCTTTGCAAAAAAATCCTCAAGGAAATGATGATCGATATTACTGGATAAAAATTGAAAAAGAAAAACGTGAAGAAATTAAGCGGTTGAAAGAAGCTAATCATGCGGAACGGAAACAATTCTTTAACGAAATATTTTTAGGGTATGAAAAAGAAGAAACAGTGTATACACAATCACAATGGGAGAAACGATTATTTGAACAATTCAAAGAACGCGGTGAAGAAATCTGTGATAATAATATTGATGATAACAATAATGGACAGGTTGATTGTGATGAAGATCAATGCAGCGGGAAATTTGCCGGCGAGGAGACAATTGTTGAAGGCGATGGAGAAACTAAAATAGAAAAAAAGATTTCCTTATTTTGCATCGCAGGAGAGCGAAAACAAAAAGAAGAGGTTGTTGATTCTCTTCCGGTTTGTGGCAATCATAAATGTGATGAAAATGAATATAGTGCTGAAGCAGATATTCCTGTTTTAGCAGATGTAGACCTTGCCTTATGGAAAGAATCGCATGTTTTGTGCACTGAAGATTGTTCAGCCTGCCCTGCATTTGAAGCGATTTCGTGTTCAGGGACAATTTTATTCAAAGGAAAAGACGAAAAAGGCTGTTCTTTAGAACCATTTTGCCTTGAGGAAAAATCATGTGAACAAGATAGTGATTGTACTTTTAGATGCGGTGTTGGTGTTTGCACTGAAGAAAAAACCTGTGCATTGCAAGAATTACAAGAATGCAAAGAGGCAGAATGCAATGATGGTCAGGAGACAATACAAAATTGTGATGATCGCAGTCAATTAGTTGTCAAAATTTGCACTGATAGTTTATGGACGGAAACAGGATTAAAATGTCCTATTGTCGAGGGGATTGAAAAAAAGGATTCTTCAGATGATGATCAATCGTCTGAATCATCTGAAGAACAAGGACTTCCATCTGATAATGAGGAAGTCGTTGAAGAAGTTGTAGAACAAAATGTTGGCACTGCCTGTAATGTAAAAGAAGATTGCGGTAATGTGAATGATGTCTGTAGTAATGGAGTTTGTGTCACATTGCCTAAAATTCGTGACGACGAGGAATCTTTAACTGCAGAAGAGAGTGGTGAAACAAATGAAGAATCAAAAATTGTTGGAGAGACAGGAGATGAAACTACAGAAACCATTGATTCTGAAATTCAAGGAGCAGGAGGAAAAATTGGAAATGTTGAGGCTGAAAAAGGAACTATAACTGGCAAAGCAATTTTTGCTTTTTTCCGAGGATTATTCAGCAGAGCAACCATAACAGGAAAAGCTACTCATGTTGAAGAAGGCGAAGAATCAAATGAAGAAAATGTAAATGAAGAATCAAATGAAAATAATAATAATAATCAGGAATCAGATGAAGATCGAAGGAATAGAGAAGAAGACGAACGAAGGGCTCGTGAACAGAGAGAAAATGAAGATAGAGCAAATCGAGAATCTGGGGAAAGAAAAAGACATTGTGATGAAAATTGTGCTAGACAATGTAGTGAAATAGTTTCTCGTTGTGTTCAAAAATGTGTTTTTGGTGAAAATGGTGATGAATCAAATGAAATAGAACAATGTGAAAGTGAATGTACTACTTCTAATCAACCAAAGATTACTGAGTGTTCTGATACTTGTGTTACTAACTGTCAAAAAGGCGAACGATTTGAAGTTGAACGTAATGAACCCGAACACAAAGAAGAGCTAGCTGTGTTTACAATCTCAGGGAATTGTAGATCGTCAGAACAAAAAAAAGAAGCTGGGATTCATTTTGGCGGATGGGGTGAAGGGTTCCAAGATTTGCATCTCTTAAAAAACAAATATTATCAAGATAACGATGTTTGGTGTAAGCAAGAGATTGATAGTTTATTGCAACAGCGTCTTGAATTTGAAAAAAGTTTCAATCAGGATTTTGCACAATGGTTTTTAGATGACTATTTGGCAAATGGTGCCGATAATTGGATGGCTTATTCATCCGGAATCTATGATTTATATTGGAGCAATGTAGATCTTCAAAGACAATTAGCTGAAAGGATGCAATGTTTGGATAAGAAGGATATTACTGAATTGTATCAACCACAATTATTAAGTTTTGAGTATGAAACTGAGCGAGGAAAAATAAAATATTGGGAAGAATTAGAAAGAGTTTCTTTACATGATGATGGAGAAGAAGTAGTTATTATTACGCCGCGCATGAGTATATGGTTATTTCCGGAAGAGAAATTTATCAAAGAAGAAATGAAACGAGCTATGGAGGCTCGCGAATTCCCGGGAGGAAATAAAGACAATGGCCCTTCAGAAGATGAGAAAAAAATGATCAGACAGAATGAAAAGTTTATGACATTGGTTCGAGAAATAATGGATGATTACAAAGGCAGGATTGTTGTTCAGATACGAGATTTCAAAACAGATGAAGTTGTTTTTAATTTATTAATGCAAATCAATGAACGGGATATAATGAGTATGCAACCAATACCGCCTGAAGAAAATAGTGATATTGGGGCAACAATTTTACTTAATTCTAAAGAAGTTTTTAGACTTATTGAAAAAGCAGAAAAAGACATGCAGGGAGGCAGAACAGAACGCCCTCCTTGGGATCATGAAAAACCGATGAAAGAAACAATCAATGAAGTTGTTAATGGCATCGACATGTTTCTCCAAGTTAATAGTTTATTTAATAATGCGAAAATAATTCCTGAAGACAAAGAAAGAAATGTTAAAAAATTAGCAAAAAGATTCCTGCGCATGGCGATTATGCAGGGAGGTGAAGGCCATCGCGAACAACCGGAAGAAGAAAAAATAGATGAAGATATTTTTGAAAGAGATTCTATTACCGGAGAAGTAATTAAGAGATATTGATAAGATTTAAAAATATATATTGGATACTATTCTTATGAAATTATTTGTTTTGGTGTTTGCAATTTTAATGATTGGATCAGTTATCGCGCAAGATTCGGTAATTGAGAGTGCGGGTTCTGCTAGCATATCCTATTCTATTCCTGTTGAATTTGAAGGAAAAGCCGGAGTAACTCCGGGAAATATTTTCTATGGCTTCGATCTATTTTTTGAAAATTTACGATTAAAAATGGCTCGGACCGACGAGAAAAAAGCTGCATTATACATTAAATATTCTGAAGAAAGGCTTGCAGAGTGATTTGTTTTATTAGAATCTGAGAAAAATGCTGAAGCTGAAATTGCGTTTTCGGGTTATGCTGATATCATAAAGGAAATTCCTGAAAGTGAGACAAGTGCAACTATTAGTTCTCATCATGCTGAAGTGCTTGCTGAAATTTATACGATAGTTCCTGAAAAAGCTTATACTGGTATTGAAACTGCTCTCGATGCGTCTACAAAAAGATCTTACCGACCTGATAGAGATCCTCCTGCATCTGGCAGCCCAAAACCTTATGACGATCTTTGTCCTGGAAAATTTAGATGTGTAAAGAATACAGGTAATGGCGAAGAATGCCTTCCTGGAAAAAAAGGAGGATGTGCACATGGATTACGACAGTTTTGTGAAACGGGTTATTCTTGTTGTTTATGTACTGCTCCTAAAGATTCAAGTTCTGGCGGAGAATCTCGATCAACTTCTCCGACAACTGATTCATCAATTAAGGCGTCTGTAGATAAAGATATTTCTATTTCAGCATCAATGAATGTTGGTATTGGATCATCGAGTTCTTCAGATACGAAAAGTTCAGCTTCAAATTCTCCATCAAGTTCAAGTTCCTCAACTCCATCTTATTCAAGTTCTCCTCCGTCAAGTGCACAACAATCTCCGCCAAGTACAACTGGTAGTATACAGGTTTCATCTTATTCAAATATAATAAACACACTTAGAAAATTCTTATAAATTATTTGAATTCATCTGAAAGAAGTGACTACAATCATTGCACTCTGAAATATATATTTTAGTATAGACGTGATTTCGAACATTATATTTTAATGGAAAATTGTTTATAAACAAGACAAAATGATTGTAATTCATGGGTTACAAAAAAAAGGTTTATCCTGAAAATTTGAGTTATATTGAATTGATTGAAAGGAGGTTGAAAAATGTGCAATGAAAAAGCTATTTAGCTTTATGGTTATGGCGATGTTAGTCATTTCTGTCATGCCTGCTGTTTTAGGAAATGAAGTCGGTACAGGTATCGGCATAGAAATATCTCCTGAAGAATTCCCTCCAATGATTTGGGGATGTGATGAACGAGTTGTTCTTGATGATGCTGTTGAAAGCGGTAGAGAATTTACTGTTGGTCAGGCATTAAAAGAAAGAATAAACAACTATGCTTTCGAAGGAGAGCAGATTCGATGGACTGTTCTTGTTATGGATAAGAACAAGATAGATCAAGTTGATGAAGTTGTTGCTACAATCGGCGACGTTCAAGGTGAAGGTAATGACATAGAAGTTGAATGTGTACGAATAACAGGTCCTTCAAAAATTCCTGCTGAATGTGAAGCAAGAATATTAGAGGAAAAATTAACTGGTAGAACAGTTGATCCGAATACACAGGCATTCTATGAATGTACTTTTACTGTAGAAACTGCAGACTCAATGTATGGGGAATACTGGATAACTGTTGAAGCTATCAGTGATGATGGTGAAGCAACAATGGACGAAAACGAATTTTGGTTCTTGAATCCAGTTATTGCTTTAAGCATTGACGGAAGTTTAGAATTCGAAGACGTTCGACCAGGTACTGTATCTTATTCAGATACTTTATTAGTTGGTAACGATGCTGATGAAGGGTCCGGAGTTTTACTTGATATGTTTATATCAGGTACTGACTTCTACGATAGTTCATCAAGCGATGCTCGATGCCCCGTAACAAATCAGCTTAAACTTTCTCAAAATTTGAGAAATGACGCTGCTTTAGGACACAATATAGCTCCTGGTGCAACAGCTACAACACCATGTAATGCTGGAACAACAGGTTTAACAAGTACTGCTAATGCAGATCACATTTGTTATTATGCTGTAAACGGCGCTTACTCAACATTTGGTGCTCCAAATGCTGACGCAGAAGGATATAGACCTATAGTATATGGGGACAGTTTCGAAAGAGACTTTTACAATGATGCTGAAATAATCTCTAACGATTTGTTAGTGATTAACAGTATCCCGTATGATGCGGGTAATGTATTAGCTCCAGGAAGTGAGATGTCAATCACTTTCAAATTAGGATTGCCAGAACCATGCTTAGGTAATTTCGACTCAGGACAAATTTTCTTCTGGGGAGAAGCAGTTTAAATTTGATTTTTATTTTTTTATTTTAATTTATTTTTTTATTCATGATAAAGCCCTTATGGGGAAAAAGAGTGATAAAACACCGATGATGATTCGGTAGGATCACTCCGTATGCATAACAGATGCATAGCAAAAAATCATAATCAATAAATAACAACAAAGGTTAAAAAGACATGAAAATTCAAACACTCACAACAAAAATGGTGCAAAAAAATTTACGAAAAAAAGAAATTAAAGCATTATTCATGATAGTCATGATTAGTTTTGTTTTAGTTATATCATTAAGTTATGTTTCTGCTGCAAAACTATTATGCCTTACCTATGGTCAAAGTATTCCGAATGCACAGAATCCAAGATACACTTGTTGGTCTGAAAGATGTGTTAACATTTGTGTAAACGATAACTTATTTCAAACAAATCCTGCATTCTGCAATGGGATAAAAGGTTGTCAAACATTAAATAGCAACGGAAGCATTGACTCAAATCCTCCAGAGATAAATGTTTTTTCTCCTGTTGATAATGCAATATATAATTCAAGTAAGGTTCCATTTAATATTCAAAGTAATGAGCCAGCAACATTGTCTTATTTAGATATGAGAGGTAGATGGAAACGATTAGTTAGCTTATCACGATTATTTACTAAATCTTTAACTTTTAGCGATGGCTTAAATAATATCACAATTAAAGGTGAAGACAGAAATGGAAATGAAATGTTGGTAACTCGATCATTCTATGTTGATTCAGAAGAGCCAAACGTTAGAAGTATTAATCCACGGGATGGATTTGCTAATGGAATGTTTGACGTGCAATTTAGCGAAGAAAATCCTAAGGTTTTAAAATTACATTATGGTAATGTGATGTCAGGTATGAGAGAAAAAATTGTTGATATAAATACTTGTACTATCGAACGAGGAAGATATACCTGCCAGACTAGTGTTGATCTGAAAGATTATGATAATGAAGAGATAACTGCATATTTTCATTTAGTTGATATTGCTGGAAGCAGTGATGAAAGCAAGCATGTAATGCTTGATGTTGATTCAACAGCTCCGGTTCTCAATAATCCTTCCAGTTTTTGGATGCAGGATGAAAAATATATTGTTTTTAATATAAGTATAACAGAAATCAATTTTGATGAAATATCTTACATAGACTCTTCAGAAAGCAGACCAAGGGAAAAAAGAATCTGCTCTCGATTGAAAGATGGTATATGTGAAAAGAAATCAATGTTTAAGAAAGGACATCATAATGTTCAAATCGTCATAAAAGATGATGCGGGAAATATGATGACGAAGGATTTTGAATTTGATGTTGTTTAATTAATAGAAATTATAATTTTTTAATAACTTCTCTGAGGTCAGCAGATATTAAAGTCCATTCTTTTATTTCTTTGAATCCTTGTGATTTATACCAATGTGACATCCTCCTCGCCCTGAAGGGCTGCTCACTTCGTTCGCAACTTTTTGCCTGCGGGCAAAAAGCGAGGCGTCCATAACTAAAAATAGCTATGATGAATCTCTTGATTTTCGATATATCTCAAAGCTCTTTCAAAATCACTGCCACAACCCGCACAAAAATATCCATCATTCCAGAATTCTCCTCGAGGATATCGCTTTCTAAAATTGGGGCAAAGCATAAATAAAAGGCAGGAAGAGAATCCTTTTAT
>JAGVXM010000015.1 GCA_018303785.1 Candidatus Pacearchaeota archaeon | reverse complement strand
TTTCCGTATTCCATCTAGTTAACATAGTTCACCTCCTTTAGTTAATCAGATGATTAAATGAGGTGAACTTCATTTAAGAATTATTTATTAGACACGCTCCTAATTTTAATTCAGCAGCAAGCTTTTATAAAACTGAATTATAAACTAGAAATTCATCATCTTTAATAATTCCTAAAGTTCGTCTTTGTATTGACTTGCCTTTCTTAATTTTCTCATAAACAGCTGTTTCCAAAACGTTCGATACTTCAACGTCATATCCTCTTTTCCTGAGATTTCCTATTAACAAATCAGCTGCACCTTCAAATGCTGGAATTCTATATATTTTCCCTATTTCATCCATCTTTAATCAATAAAGCAATCATTTTTAAGGATTATTACAATGGATTAAGTATAAAACAAATTACTTGACAAAAGCTTTATAAATGGCTTCTTTCTGATACTTTTAGAATTAACCTGATAGCAGTTGGTCTTTACTAACCGGCTCAGTTTATGAGTTAGGCTTCTGGTTATTAATTTAAAATGAAACAAGGACACATAAGACACGGTAGCCTGCAATTTTATCCTCGAAAAAGGGCACAAAAAATTTTACCTAAAGTTAATTGGAGTTATATTTCTGAAGCTAGAAAAGATGTTAATTTGTTAGGATTCATAGGCTACAAAGTCGGGATGGGTTCTGCATATGTTAAAGATAACACGCCTAATTCAGTTATGAAAGGGAAACGAGTCACACTTCCAGTCACTATTCTTGAATGCCCCTCGATGAAAATTCTTTCTGTTCGAGTATATCAAAATGGAAAAATTATTGACGAAACTTTGAATTCAAATTTAGATAAAGAATTAAAAAAGAAAATAAAAATACAGAAGGAAAATAAGAAATCTGTTGAAGAACTGTTAAAAAAGTATGATAATAAGGAAGTTGATATACGCATTTTAGTTTATTCTCAAGCAAAGAAAACAAGTATAAAAAAAACTCCGGACATTGTTGAACTAAGTCTTTCTGGAAATAATAAACAAAAAATTCAGTTGATACAAACATTACTTCCTAAAGAAATAACGTTGAAGGATTTTTTACATGAAGAAATTAATAAGACTAAACTTATTGATGTTCGAGGAGTTACGAAAGGAAAAGGATTTCAAGGGTCAGCGAAAAGATTTGGATTAGATCTTCAAGGACACAAAACTGAAAAAGGAGTTCGAGGTCCTGGAAGCGGAGGTCCATGGCATCCTGCACGTGTTGAATTCACTCAACCTATGGCAGGTCAAATGGGATATTTTACTCGAGTTATTAACAACATTAAAGTTATTTTTTCTGGGGAAATTAAAGAAAAAGACATTAATCCCGGTGAAGGTTTCCGACATTTTGGAAAAATTAAAACGGATTACTTAATTGTCGAAGGAAGCATTCAAGGACCGCAAAAAAGACAAGTTCTCATCACTGTACCATTAAGGCCATCAAAAAAACAACTTAAAAAAAATTATGATTTTATAGAATTGCGATGAAACTACAAATATTAAATCACGAAGGAAAGAAAATAAAGGAAAAAGAAACGAGATTATTCGAAGAACCGATTAGAATTGATATTATTCGAAAAGTGGTTGAGGCTGAAAGAGAATGGCATCCGAATGCACCAACTTTATATGCAGGTATGAATCGATCTGCAAGTGGAAACGTTTCAAGACGAAGACATGTTTGGAAATCGGATAGAGGTAAGGGAATGGCCCGTATTCCTAAAAAAGCGTTCTGGAGACGTGGAACTCAATTCTCATGGGCTGGAGCAATTGTACCATCTACTCGAGGTGGAAGAAGAGCACATCCGCCACATGGAAATGTAAATATTAAAAAAATCAACAAAAAAGAATCAAGGAAAGCTTTGCTATCTTCTTTAAGTTATGTCAGTTCAGTTGATGAGGTTAAGAAAAAATATTCAACGTTAGAATCAAAAAAAATAAATGTCGCATTCCCACTTATTGTGAGCGACTTATCATCTCTCGATACAAAGCAATTTAATTCCGCTCTTCAAACTATTTTAAATGAATTCATTTCTGTTGCGATTCAAAAACGAAAGCTTAGAGCTGGAAGAGGAAAGTCACGAGGAAGAAAATACAAAACAACGTCAGGATTATTGGTTGTTGTTGGTAATAATGAAGACAAAAAAATTAGGGGGGTAGAAGTTAAAAAAGTTAGTGATATTTGTGTTTCAGATTTTGCTGAAAATGGCGCGCGATTGACAATTTTTAGTGAGAAGGCCGTTGATGATTTAGAGCAATTATTTTTTAATGAACCAAAAAAAATTGAAACAAAAACAGAAGAGCGAAGAGATATTAGAAAAATTAGAAAAGCAAAAAAAGAAATGAAACCTGAAACTCAAAAAAATGTTAAGGAGAAGAATAAATGAAACCAATAATGTCAGAAAAAGCTGTTCGAATGATTGAAATAGATAATACTATCGTATTTGAATTAGACCGAAGATTAACAAAAAAAGAAATTCGCAAGCAAATTGAAGAGAGCTTTAAGGTTAAAGTTGATTCAATAAATACATTAATCAAAATGAATAAAAAATATGCTTATGTTAAATTAAATAAAAATAATCCTGCAATTGATATTGCAACTAAGCTAGGAATGATTTAAATGAATTTAGAAAGATTAAAAAATATGATAGAAGAAAAAGATAATGCAATGGAAAAAATAGTTACTACCCCTTACCCTAATAAAAAAATTGGAGTATTACAATTAAATAAAATTCCGCAGCTACCTTATTACTATTTAGAAATAAATAGATTGAGTCCTAATAAAATAAGAATTGACGCCATCGATTCTTATCCTGGTGGGGGAGCTTGTTGGCATGTAGAATTTGGTATAAGAGATAAATTTTATTATGATTATTTTAATACATTATTAGAGGAGGCTGCATTATAATATGATAAGAAACATTATTGAAAAGTTTAAACAGGGAAGGGAAAATAGAAAAAAATTAAACTTTTTTCGAGAAAATGTAAGAAGTGGAGACCCTGTAGCAGTCATTGATACTATGACTGATTTTGGATATAGAGACTACTTTTTTTATGAAGGAATAACTTCTGAAGGAAAAATTTCTCTTTTGAAAAGAATATCACATAGCCTTGGAGATATTTATAATCCGATCGTTGATGTTCATGATATAAAAATTGATCATTTTGGACAAGCATATATGATATCTATTTCAGATAAATCAAAAGTGAGTGAAGGCTCTCTCTATGGACAATGGCATCCAGATTATACCGAAAAAAATAAATTATTAGAACAAATAGAATAATATGGGAAAAACAATTGTACAACAAGCACGAGGTCGAGGAGGACCTGCATATCGAGTTCGTCGACGAGCTTTTAGATTTAGAATTACGTATCCTCCAGTAAATATAGACGGAAAAGCAGTTATTAAAAAATTAATAAATTCTCCAGCTCATACTTCTCCTCTTGCAGAAATAAAAATTAACGAACATTCATTTATTGTTCCAGCTGCTGAAGGTATATTTGAGGGTGGTGAAATTTATATTGGAAATAGACCCGATGCTAAAAAATTTGAGACAGGTGATATTATGAGATTAAAAGATATTCCACAGGGAACTCGAATTTGTAATATTGAAAAAGTACCTGGAAAGGGCGGAGTATTTTTAAGAACTGCTGGAACTTTTGGTACTGTTACAACTAAAGACCCTGGAGTGGTTGAAATTTTAATTAAGCGACGACAAATTAGACTGCCTGAGGATGCGCGAGCAATTATAGGAGTACCTGCAGGAGACGGTAGAAAATTGAAACCACTTGTTAAAGCAGGAAAAAAGCATCATATGATGAAAGCTATTGGAAGAAAATGGCATTATACCTCCGACATTAAGGTTAACGCAGTAGATCATCCATTCGGTGGTGGACGAGGAAAAAGAATTAAAAGTAAGATTGCCAAGAGAAATGCTCCGGCTGGTGCAAAAGTGGGTCATTTGAGGCCTAAACGAACAGGTAGGAAGAAATAATGGCAGAACAAAACCAAGAAATTGATTTGAAAAAGAAAGATTTCACCTATAGAGGAAAATCTCTTGATGAGTTGAAGGCAATGGAAATTAGAGAATTTGCTCAATTATTGAAGAGCAACGAACGAAGAACTGTATTGAAACAATATGATATGATCCAACGATTTATTTTACGATGCAATGAAAGTATTAAACAAAATAAGTATATAAAAACGCATTTGAGAACTATTGTTATTGTTCCAAAAATGATAGGCATGAAAATCCAAATCCATAACGGAAAAACGTTTACTCCAATAATTATAGAGAACGAAATGTTAGGGCATAGATTAGGAGAATTTTCCGCTACACGATCAAAAGTTAAACATGGAGCGGCAGGAGTAGGTGCAACACGATCAAGTGCATCTAAATCAGTGAAATAAAATGACAGAACGACCATCACATACAGTTGGACAGGTACATCAACCTAAACAAACTTTAGAAGTTGATAAAAAAATTATTAGTGAATCTAAGAAAGATAAATCCGAAGATAAAAAAATAAAAGATACTCCAGAGAAAAAAGAAAAGAAAATTAAAATAGAAAAAAACAATAAAACAGAAGCAATTGTTAATGGCTATGATTTAGGCATTTCAACTAAACATGCTGTTGCCTTATGTAATTTTATCAGAGATAAAAATATTGACAACGCTTTGGCTAATTTACAAAAAGTTATGGCTTTCAAAAGAGCTGTTCCTATGATTGGAGAGATACCTCACCGACGAGGAAACATCATGTCTGGAAGATATCCAATTACGGCAACAAAAGAATTTATTAGATTACTTAAAAATTTACGGGCAAATGCTTTAACGCAAGAAATGGAACTTGAAAAATACAAATTATTTTGCATGGCAAATTTAGCATCACGACCGCACAAACGTTTCGGACAAGGAAGAATTAAAAGGAGTCATGTAAAAATAATGCTACAAGTACCTGGAGGAAAGAAATAATATGGCAAAAAAAACAAGAATATATGTTGGAAAACTGAGAGAAATTAAAAATATTCGGAGTAGACATGATTATTGCCAACTTATAATTAGCTTTGGTGATGGACCTGGTATTCATTATACTAGAACTAATTTAAATCTTGATAATGAGACTACCCTTGAGAATGAACTATCAACAATTGTAAATAATATGGATACTTATAACGTTTTAGATAATGAATATGAATTGATAAATGGTAAATTTGATGATATCGCGGGAGGAGTGGTAGATGAGAGTCCATTACATGAAGATACATTTTCTAAAGTTAAAAGTTATGTAAATGAAAGTGTAACCTATGTAGTACAAATAAAACGAAATAAAAAAAGAAATTAACATGGCAGAAAAAGAACAAAAAACAAACATTGAAACAGAACAAACTGTATGTAATGATTTTGCATGTCCTCGACATGGAAACATCAGCCTTAGAGGTAGAAGCTTTTATGGAAATGTAATTAGAAAATTTCCTAAACGAATAGTTATTGAATTTGAAAGAACAGTGTACGTTCAAAAATACGAAAGATTTGCAAAAAGAAAAACAAAATTACACGCACGGTTACCAGATTGTATGCAAAAGGATATTGAAATGGGAGACTACATCGAAATTAAAGAATGCCGACCAATCAGTAAGATAATTCATTTTATCGTCGTTGGTAAAGCGCAGAGAGAAAAGACTGAGAATGCTATTGAAAATAAACTGAAAGGAAAGAAACAATGAAAGGACTAACTGCTAAGGCAACACGAGGACTGAATATTGGAGCTAATGTTACTGCTGCTGATAATAGCGGCGCACGTATTGTTCGCGTCACTAGCGTTCGTGGTGGAAAAACTGTTCGAGGAAGACAGCAGTATGCTAAAATTGCAGATTGGGTTAAAGTATCTGTAAGAAAAGGAGATCCTAAAATGAAAGGAGAAGTTTTTGACGCTGTAGTAGTCAGAATTAAAAAACCATACCGAAGATTAACTGGTGAACGAGTCGCTTTCACGGATAATGCTGTTGTTTTATTAAAGGATGACAAGGGAAATCCCAAAGGAACTCAAGTTAAAGGGCCAATTGCGAAGGAGGCAGCAGATCGATGGCCATTCGTCGCTAAAATTGCGAAAATGATATTATAAAATGAAAACAGAATTTTCAAACAGTTGGAAAGCGAGCGAACAACCGCGAAAACAGATCAAATATAGACATAATGCTCCATTGCATATAAAAAGAAAATTAGTTTCAGCGAACTTTACAAAAGATCTTCGAAAGAAATATGAAAAGAGAAATTTTCCTTTAAGAAAAGGAGATGTTGTTAAAGTAATGCGAGGAGAATTTTCTGGAAAATCTGGAAAAGTGGATAGTGTGAATTATTCTGATTATCGATTGAGTGTTGAAGGAATTTTCAGAGCTAAAAAAGACGGTACAAAAGTAAAGATGTATTTTCATCCTTCAAAAGTTCAAATTAGAGAACTAAATCTTGAAGATGGTAAGAGAAAAACAGCATTAGAAAGAAAAATGGGACAGAAAAAAACTGAAGTGAAAGAGGATAAAGAAAATAAAAAAGAAAAATTAAAAATAAAAAAATTGCCGACGGAGGAAAAAAATGCACCTTAAAAGATCATCGATTGGAAAATTTTGGCCTCTGCCAAGAAAAGGAAATAAGTACTTAGCAGTCAGTTCACATGACAAGACAAAATCCATTCCATTAGTTGTAGTTATTAGAGACATTTTACAATTAGTAGGAAACAGAAAAGAATTGCAAAAATTAATCAATGAAAAACAAATTTTGATTAATCAAAGACTAATTAATGATAAAAATTATCCAATATGTCTGTTTGATGTTATCACTATTCCTACGATTAAGAAAAATTATCGAGCATTATTATCTTCAACTAAAAAAATTAATTTTGTGGAAATCAGCGATAAAGAATCAGAAAAACGAGTATACAAGGTAATAGATAAAAAAGTTTTGAAAAAAAATACTATTCAAATTAATTTAATTAATGGAAGAAATATAATCACTAAAGAAAAAATAAATGTTAATGATTCAATTGTTATGAATTTGAAACAGAATAAAATTGATAAAATTTTAAAAATTGAAGGTGGAAAAAATGCTTATGTGACAGAAGGAAAACACGCTGGAGCTGTAGGAAAAATAGATGGAATTGTTGAACGAGGAGGAAAAAAACTCATCAAAATAACTACTAAAGACAATAAAAAAATAAATGTTTGGATAAAAAATGTTATCGTAATGGATTAATAAAATTAATCAAAAAATGGAAACAAAATCAAAGGGCAATGTTATGCGGGAAATTGAAATTGAGAAAATGGTAATACATTGTGGAGGAACAGAAGATAAACTTGAACGATCAATAAAATTATTGAAAAAAATTACTGGCGGGACAATATATATAAAAAAATCTACAAGAAGAATTCCTGCGTTCGGTATTTCGCCTGGAAAAAAGAGCGGTTGTAAAATAACGATCAGAGATTTAGACGCGATTAATAGTTATTTGAAAAGGTTTTTTTCAGCAGTAGATAATAAGATCAAAGATCGACAGATTACGGAAAATCAATTATGCTTTGGAGTTAAAGAGTATATCGAAGTTCCAGGATTAGAATATGAAAGAGATATCGGAATACTAGGTTTTGAAGTAATGCTTATCTTTAAGAGAAAAGGAAAACGCGTTGGATTAAAGAAAATAAAACAAGGGAAATTTCCTAGAAAACAGCGAGTAACTCCCGAAGAAATTCGTGTATACTTAGAAAAAAATTTTAAATTAGATGTAAGATGATAGGAATAACAACAAACCCACAATCAGTATATGAAGGAAAAGTAGCTTTGCGATTATTTACTTTTCTAGATACTCTTCGAATTAATTTAAGAAATCGTGCTGGCACTAAATTATTCAATAATATAACGGATATTTTATATGACGACATAATTCGGGATGATATTAATGACAGGCCTGAATTTGCTTTCTTTACTCAAACAGTTTCTAATCAATTTACCCCATGGATTACTTATCCTTTCCAGATTACTTATCCTTTCCACATACATGGCGATAGAGAGGAAAATTATTTTGTTGATTTTGATGAATCATTTGGAAAAAATAATTATTTTAAAATTTCAAAAACAGAAAAACAAAATTCAGAAAATAGATTACATGAACATTTGAGTACTATTAAATTTTTGAAAATAGAACATCCAGAATTTATTCAACTATTACGCAATGGAGGAAGAGCTTAAACATGACCGCAAGTGATTGGAGAAAGATGTTAAAGCAATTTAACAGAAAACCGGCAATTAGAGCTAAATGGATCAAGCACAACAAGCCGAAAGAAAGAACTGCCGGAATCGCCAAAAAAAAGTGCGAGCGATGCGGACGGTTTGGCGCGATGATTAATAGATACGGTATTAACTTATGCCGACACTGTTTCAGAGAAATTGCTGAAGATTTAGGATTTAAAAAATACTCATAAAAAAATGTCACAAGACTTAATATCAGACGCACTGAATAGAATAATGAACGCAAAGAAAGCGGGCAAATCAGACATAGTTATAACCCGACATTCAAAATTATTACGAAATATTTTGGACATTGCAAAAGAAGAGGGGTATATTGATTATACTCTTACAGGCAAGGAATTAAAAATCGATATTAAACGTGTTAACACTATCAAAGCGATCAAACCTCGTTACACCGTTCCGGTTAAAGGAATGAATTCTTATGTTCGAAGATTCCTTCCAGCGAAAGATTTTGGTTTCATTATAGTCTCTACAAGTAAGGGTCTTATGAAACATAAAGAAGCTGAAGAAAAAAATATTGGAGGATGCTTAATTGCATACATGTACTAATGGCTGAAAAAAAATTAAAGAAAGCTGAAAATGGACTAACTATATCGGTAGAAATGCCTTCAGATATCAATGCTCAATATGAAAATGAATCATTAACATTGAAGAAGGGAGACAAAGAAATTGACAGAAAAATTCATCCTTCAATTAAGGTCAATATTCAAGGTAACTTGATTAATATGTCAACTCAAAGAAACCGAAAGATAGAACGACGATTAATGGGTACACTTGAAGCACATCTGAAGAATATGATTAAAGGTCTGGATGAAAATTTCATGTACAAACTGCAGGTTGTTAACGTTCATTTCCCGATGACGGTTAATGTTGATAAAGAAAAGAATGAATTTGTTGTCAATAATTTTTTGGGAGAAAAAAAAGATCGACGGATAAAATTAGTTCCGGGTGTTCAGGTTAAGGTTATCAAAGATGTTGTTGAAATCACTTCGCATGATATTGAGAAAGCTGGACAGGCTGCAACTAATATTGAAAAAGGAACTAAAGTTAGAAAACGAGACCGCCGTGTTTATCAGGACGGTATTTTTATTATAGAAAAACCTGGGAGGAGTTATTTGTAAATGGCACGAAAAACATTTTTACGGCAAGGATACTGGAGATATTCAAAACTTGGATTACGACGAAAAAACAAATTGATTTATCGAAAAGCTAAAGGTAGAGATAACAAGGTTAGATTGCAAGAAAAAGGTAGAATTGTAAAAGTTAAAGTAGGATTCAAGAAAAATAAAAATGTTCAAGGGTTAGTAAAAGGATTAAAACCCGTATTGGTGCATTCAATCAATGATATTAAAAAATTAGCGAAACAAGAAATTGGTATTCTCGCTCGAATAGGTAATAAGAAGAAAAAAGAAATAGCTACATTTGTACTTGCTAATAAAATAACGCTCATAAATTTTAACGCAAAAAAATTCATGAAGAATGTTGAATTTGCACAAAAAAATAAAATGATGGAAAAATCTGAAAAAGAAAAAAAACTGAAAGAGAAAGAAGATGCAATAAAGAAAAAAGAAGATGAAGAAAAAAAAGCTAAAGAAAAAGAATCAGAAGAAAAGAAAAACGAGAAAGAAAAGCCTGATGAAAAAGTTGAAGAAAATAAAGCTGATGATAATAAAACTACTATTAAACCTACAGAGGACAAAAAATGAACCTGGGACATAAAAAAGCATTAGCATCGAAAGTATTACGCGTGGGAAAAAATAGAATTATTTTTTCGCCAGAAGCATTAGATCAAATTAAAGAAGCTATCACGAAACAAGATATACAGATTCTGCACAAAGATGGAATTATTCGCATCAGACCAATTAATGGCAGAAAGATTGTCATTAGAATTAAAAGAAAAATAGGCCCTGGAAATATCAAAAGAAATGTGCGGGATCGAAAACAGGAATATGTTAAATTAACTCGAAAATTAAGAAATTATATAGCTTTCCTAAAAGGAAGAAAAGTTATCCAGCAGGAGGTTTATAGAGATTTGCGAAAAAAAATCAGAGCACGTGCTTTTAAAAGTAAGAACAATCTTAAAGATTATCTTCGGATGATTGAAATAGATGTCGATAATCTGAGTCCGCAGGTTAAGGCAACGAAAGTTGATACAAAAATTAAAAAGGTAGCTCCAAAAAGGAAGAAAAGTAAAAAATGAAAAAACAAATAAAACTATACAAAAAACGAAGAATAGAAGGTAAGACCGACTATCGAAAAAGATTGGTTTTACTTAAGAGTAGATCTCCGCGTTTTGTCGTCAGAAAAAGCAATAAGTATTTAATGCTTCAAGTTGTTGAAGATATTCAGGCTCAAGATACGGTTGTACAAAGCTTTAGTACGAAAAGTTTGTTGAAACATGGCTGGCCTAAAGAAAAAGATGGGAGTTTAAAGTCAGTGAGTGCAGCATATCTTGGAGGCATTGCACTAGGTAAAAAAGTTTCAGGAAAAATAAAAGGACGAATTATTTTAGATGCTGGATTAATACCTAATACTAAAGGCTCAAGAATTTATGCGGCAGTAAAAGGATTTGCTGATGCAGGAATGAAAATACCATTTGACGAAAAAGTTGCTCCGGAAAAAGGTAAAATTGAAAAATTTCCTTTTTTTGCGGCAGTTAAAAAAAATGTCGAGGGATTAAAATAAAATGACTGAACGAATAAAATTAGAAGAACGATGCATAGAATTTGTTGATGTACTTTTAGAAAGACCTACGCCATTAACTTTTACTCAAAATGGAAATAAAATAATCATAAAATATGTAGATTCATTTTACAAGTTGCATCAGAAAACATCTGCGCAAAATATTAAAAATTATTCATATCAAATAAATGTCCCTGAACATGAAGGGATTCCGACGACAAACTGGACTGGGGCATTACATCCTAAGTTAGTAATTTGTTATCTAAATAGATATGGAGGAAGACATGAAACAAAAGTCATCTGAAAGCGTTGCAGAATTTGATATTGAAAAAATTCGAGAGAATAGAATAAAAGAAGCACATGACAAACATATTGAAGATTGGAAACCAAAAACAAAGTTGGGGGTATTAGTAAAGGAAAAGAAAATCACTAGTTTAGATGAAGCTTTACAATTAAAAATACTTGAACCAGAAATTGTTGATTCATTAATTAGCTTAAAATCAGAAATTTTAAATATTGGTCAGGCAAAAGGAAAGTTTGGTGGTGGAAAACGACGAGCATGGAGACAGACACAACGAAAAACTGCTGAAGGAAATGTTCCTACATTCTCATGTATGAGTGTCGTTGGAAACGAGAATGGATATGTTGGTATTGGCTACGGACGAGCAAAAGAAACATTGCCTGCTCGAGCTAAAGCAACTAGAAAAGCAAAGTTGAATTTAATAAAAATAAAAAGAGCATGTGCGAGCTTTGACTGTGTTTGTGGAGAGCCCCATACTGTTCCGTTTATCGTCGAAGGAAAAGCAGGAAGTTCACGAGTTAAACTTATGCCTGCACCTCAAGGAACTGGATTAGTTATCGGAGATGAATGTAAGAAGATTTTGAAATTAGCGGGTATCAAAGATGTTTACAGTAGAACTAAAGGAAAAAAACGAACAACTATAAATTTAGCCAAAGCATGTATTGATGCTTTACAGAAGACGATGGAGATGTAAGACAATGAGAGAAGTACATTATTTTATACCGAGAAATTATAAGGAATTAAAAAGTCTAGTGGGAAAATCTGTTGCAATTAATAGAGATATTGGAAAAGCAGTGCCAATGATTTTATATGGATTTGATGATGACGTGTATGAATTTATTCGACAAGAAACAACTTATTTTTTAAGAGGAAGAACTACTAATATTGAATCTTTAACAATGACCCAGGAGAATATAGATCCTAGTTGTTTTGAATATGAATCTCTCTATCTACGCAGCCCAGGTTTTCTTGGTAGAGCAAGTTTTCACGTTGACATTTATATACCCGGATCAAAATTTTACGATGAACGATTAGCAGTATTACAACAACATATTGACATGTGGCATGAACCCCGACGAAGACTCAGAATGTTACGGAGGAGGAGAAAATAAATGGAAACTCAACAAAAACAAATACAAATGCGAGAATGGAACGCAGGAGAAACTTTAGATAATTTAACTCGGGGAGATGTTGTTAGAGTTTGTAGTAAATCTCATCACCTTGATGGAACTTTTATTTCACAATATAGGGGTATGGGAGATGGAAAACATGTATTAATAGGCAAGCATGCACAAACTCTCCATTTATTTTATGCTCCTCAAACAGAATGTTTTGTAAAACATACATTATCAGGAAACGGGCTGATTTTAAATATAGATGATGCAAATCATTTTTGTTATGATACAGAAAAAGAGTTGTGGAATTATTCACAAAATGTTTCTGGTGATGCGAATATACCCACTATAAAAAATAAATTAAATGATGTGATATTATAATAACATGGAAGAAATGAAAATTATAATTTTCAATCTCCCATTTTTACGGGAGAAAAAATAAAAATGGAAGAAAGAAAATTTATTCGATTGAAGAAGGAAGAATATGGAATTAAAGAATTTATTAAACGAGATTTAGGTAAAGGGAAAATTAGCAGACTTGATATCGAATATACTCCTGTTGGAGAAAAGATTATTATTTACACTCCACGACCAGGATTAGTGATTGGACGAAGAGGAGAAAAAATAGAAGATTTGACATTTGTTCTTAAAAAAAGATTCAAGCTAGAAAATCCGCATATAGAAATCAGAGAAATAGAAACTCCTTTATTTGATGCGCAAATTGTTGCTGATGACATTGCTTTAGCTTTAGAACGCATGGGCAATTTAAAATTCAAAGTTATTGCATATAAAAAATTACAGGAAGTTATAAAAGCTGGCGCTTTAGGTTGTGAATTACGATTATCCGGAAAACTACCCAGTGATCGAGCTAAAAGTTGGAGATTTGCCGAAGGATATTTAAAAAAATCAGGAGAGTCAAGCAAGGAAATTGAGCGAGCTCAAGCAACTGCGTTGACGAAAACTGGAATGATTGGAATAAAAGTTTCTATAATGCCTCCGACTGCTAAAATTTATGATAGAATTGATATAACACCTGAATTTTTACAGAAAATAAAAATTTCATCTTCTATCGTCGAAGATGTGAAAGAAAAGGAAAAGAAACCTAGAAAAAAATCTGAAAAAACTAAATCAGATGACATGCAAACTGTAGAAGATACTATGGCAACACATGTTAGTCCACAAGAAGACGGGACTGCAATGATAGTAGAACAAGAAGTAGAGGAAGGAGTTCCTCAAAAACAAATTGATGAAGACATCAAGAAATCAATCACTAAAAAACCTAAGAAGACGAAGAAGGCTGCGGAGGAAGGAAAGTAAGATGAGCTGCATGAATAAAATTTATCTTGGAAGACGAGATAAAACATTTTCAGTGGAATTATATTTTTCTCAATTGCGTCATTTATCCAAAGAAGGAAAAAATATAGATATTATTGCTAGAGAAACCGCTCATTTTCTTATAGAAAACAGCATTAATTTTGGAGAATATAATATTATCAACGGTACAGATTGTAATTCATATTTTCAAAAACTTAATGCGCGAGAATTAAGCAGATTCAATTTTAGTTTATTAAGTCAATTATTAAATGGAGAACAAAATTAATATGGAATTAACATTAGAAAATATAACACAAGGAAATCAAGGAGATATAATTGTTCACACACCTCAACTTAAAGAATTAATTATTAATAGAACTGGTAATAATTCCTACTCAGTTGCACGATTTGGTGAAAATATTATCCATTTAGAAAGGCCTGTTAAAAAAGATCCTTGGTATCATGTTCGTTTACTTGCTGTATATACTCTGACAGATAAAGATGATCAAGAAGCTTATGAAAAATTTAACAGCAAATTAACGGAGGCAGGATTATAATGTTAATGAAAGAATGCACTGCACTTGAACGATGTTACCAACATTTAGAAAAAATACTTGGTAGAAATATTGATAGTTTACAATTTGATGACGAAAAACAGAGAATTTATGTGCGAGATGCTGGTCTTTTCGAAACAATTTCTCGGAAAAATTATTCAGAAGTGAAAAATTTAGGAGTAAGAAAAGAATTGTATACAGCTATGGATGTGCATCGAGAAGGATTTGAATACGATCGATGGACTGTACGACTCGATGAACAAGCAGCCCAATATTTTTTAACTAAACATGACACTGTTTATAGGAATTAACATGGCAATAATAAGAAAAAACGAAATGAAGAAAATGAATAACAAAGATAGAAAGGAAAAAATTAAGGAATTACGAAGTGAATTAATGAAAGAACGAGTTAATTTAAGTAAAGGCGGAAAGATTAAAGTGAAAGAGATAAAAAGAACTATAGCGCGATTATTAACATTCAACAGCTTAAATAAATCAAAAACTGTTGGAACTAAATAATAATGAGTATTTGCCCAAAGTGCGGATTACCCTTGCAAGCTTGTGTTTGCGAGGAAATAACAAAAACAGAACAAAGAATACGAGTAAGAACGGAGAAGAAAAAATTCGGAAAATTAGCGACGATAATTTCCGGTTTTCAAGGCGTGGACTTGAAATCTGTTGCAAAAGACCTCAAGCATGAATTGGCTTGCGGGGGAACTATAAAAGGCAGTGAAATAGAACTGCAGGGAGATCATACCAGAAACGTGCGCAACGCACTGGTAAAACTGGGATTCTCACCGGATTTTATAGAGATTGCATAAGATTAAAAATGAATAAAAAAACATAGAATAGTAATATGGAAAAAAAACAAACGACAAAAAAAACAAAAGACAAAGATAGTTCTAACTCCGGAAAATTAATAGCAGTAATAAGAATTCACGGCATGGTTAAAGTGAAAGAAGATGTTCATAGTACTTTAGATCGATTAAAATTAAGACGAAAATATGCATGCATTTTGGTTGATTCGAAAAATAGTTCATTAATGGGTATGTTACAAAAAGTGAAATATTTTGTTGCATTCGGCGGAATAGACAAAGCTGTTTTAGTTAAATTAATTTCAACGAGAGCAAAATCAATTGAAGGAGATAGAAGGGAGCTTAAAATCGACGCTGAAAAAGTTGCGGAAGAATTAGAGAACGGGAAAAAATTACAGGATTTAAAATTAAAGCCATTTTTCAGATTGCATCCGCCTCGAAAAGGCATTGATAGCAAACTGCAATATCCTGAAGGAGTTTTAGGAAATAACGGTAAGGACATAAATAAATTGATAGAGAGGATGTTGTAAGATGAGAGTAACTTACAGAACCTTGGGAGGCGTGGACGGTAATGTTTATACAGATTTAACTATTGGTAGTTTCATAAAAATACCAGTTATTGAATGGATTGACTCCATTAGTGATGGTTCTGTTACTACCATAAGATTTTCTGGACTTGGAATGAATTACCAAAGAGATTATCGATTATCAAATAAAGGCGATGGCTACGTTCTTGCATGTATTAGAGAAATAGGTTTTCCTTCCCACCTTCCAGAGTATAATGATATTAAAAATAAAATCGAGGCATTTAAACAGCGAGCAGCAGGAATTTAAGATGGTACTCAAACAAACAATCCAAGAGGTAATACAAGATACTATACACATTAAAACGCTTGATGAATTAGCGGTAGGAAAATCTATTCCAAGAAGACAGGTTCTAGAATGGGTAACTAAAAATGAAGTATCTATACTAAAAACAGTATCTATTGATCCTCTGAGTAAGGTTATTCATCAAAAGGAATACAAACTCTGTTTTACTGGAGGAAATTACTGTCTTGATTGCTCTGAACAAAGAAGTATCTTTGAAGATGATAAAGAAGAGTATGCTGTATTAAAAAATAAAATTGAAGTGTATCAAGGGGGAGAACATTCAAAATGACACCAGATTCGCAAAGGATAATTGGAACGCTTGAAGAGTTTGCTCAGGGAAATATATTTGATGAAGAGGAATTAATTGTTCAAAGATTAAGGAATAAAATAGTTACATTAAGAAAATTATCGGATGAAAAAGAAATACGAATTTGTAGATATGATTTGAGAGGAGAAGAAGGAAAAACAATTGTTATCTATACGGGATATAGTGAAGTTTTCAAGGGAGATCAGCATTATGATGAGTTTGAGAAACGTCTAAAGGAGGCAGCATTATTCCGATGATACTCAAAAAAAATTTAAGACTGACAGAAAACATAAAATTAGACAGCATTCTAACTGAGCGAGTTAACGAGATAAAGAATCAACAGAATATTGAGATTATGAAAAGTGATTTGATCTTACAATCTGGAATAACGCCGCAAATCGAATTTAATGCATTAAATAACGGAGTTAAAAAATAATATGGCATTAACTGCATTCCCCCAAGAATTAGATGAAGGACAGTATATCGATAATCGATTAATTGTTCAACGGCATGATTCGTACGATTCAGGTGTTGATGCATGGGTTACTACTATTCGCCCAATAGCACAATCGAAAAGCATAGAACTTGTGGTGTATAAGTTTTTAAATCAGATTTCCGGAAGAAACAGTGAGCATGAAGTTTTACTTCATCCCGACGGTTGCCGAATTGTAACTCCTGATGATATGAATTATAATTCCTATACACATGCTTTAGAAAAATATAACAGAGTTAAAAAATAATATGGGATTCAAAGTTAAGAAGCAACGAAAATCAAAACGGCAACGAGGCCAGACTACGTATGGTCATGGTGCGAGAAAAAAATGGAAAGGAAGCGGACATAGAGGAGGAAAGGGAATGGCAGGAAGCGGAAAGCGCGCTGACCAGAAAAAAACTTTAGTCAATAAATTATATGGAAACGATTACTTCGGAAAAAAAGGAGTTACAAGTCGGAAAACGGAGAAAGACAGAAATAAGGTTATGAACTTGGGCGCTATTGAAAAAAATTATGATCACTTGATGAAAAAGCATGGTGAGAATGGGACCCTCGAATTAAAGGATTATAAAATTCTTGGTGAGGGAGAAATACGCAAAGTGAAATTAGTTGTTAGAGAAATCAGTGAGACTGCTTTAGAAAAAATAAAAAAAGCTGGTGGCGATGTTGAAGTCATAAAGAAGAAAGTTGAAAAAATAACTGCAGCGCCAAAAGAAAAAGCAGCGGCGAAACCAGAAAAAGTCGTGGCTGAAAGAAAAACAGTGCCAGAAGCGAAAAAACCTAAGGAAGAAAAATAAAAAATCCCTTTCTTCGCTGCGGCTCACTTCGCACCTCACAAAAGTGTTTTCTTATTATATCTTATTTCACCTCGAAATTATTATGTTCTCTGAGTAGATTAATTTTACTCAGAGGACTTTTTCAACAGAGCCCGTCTTAGAACAAGATTTAAAAACCTTAATAGGCCAAATATTTTATATGAAAATATTAGATGATCAAATTGGAGCAATTAAAAGGTCTGTAATATTAGGTAGAACCTTGCAAGAAGAACATCCAGAATTAGTTGATTTATATAGAAATGGAAAATCACTGACTGAAATATCAGATGAGCTGGAAATTTGTGTAGTATATAATGTCAGTGAATCTGTTTCTAGAAATGCCATCTCTCTAGCACTAATAGGATATGGCGGCGCCTGGGGATTTGAAAGTTACACTGGTATTCTTAAAGAGGATGAGGTAAAATTATTAGGAGAAGAACATAAGAGTCAGAATGGAAAAGAAAATGGTAGAATATTAATGGAGAATAAGAAAGGTATTTTTGCTTTAACCACTGAACAAAAAATCCAAACAGGTCGTAAAAGCGGAAATAAAACCTATAATGAAAAAACAGGGGTTCATGGGAGAAGTGCAGAAAAAAGGAAAGAAGACTCATCAAAAGGTTATCAATCTTTCTTAAAGAATAGATCAAAAAAAGAAAAAAGTGAATATGGTGTAAAGGGGGTAGTAGAAAAAGGGCAAACGCCTTATTCTGACGAAGAAATAAAATATGCTTATCAGCTATCATTAAAAAAAGTGTATATAAATCCTCCAGGATCTAGAAATCCCGGTAAAGCAAATTGCGAACTAATAGCTAAAGAAATTAATAGAATTTTCCATAAGGGTGATGAAGTTAGAGATAGAAGGACTATTTCAACACGATTATACAGATATAGAAAATCTCTAGAAAATATAGTTTAATGCCCCCTCCGCACAAGTAGAATAAATTGAATGCTCTTTTTTAATAGGATAAACTAATTAAAGACACACTTATATATAAAACTTATGAAATACTGGTCAGACGATATAGTGAAAGACCTCATAGGAGCATTTCGCGTTTTTGTAGTTTCTGCTATTTTAATTTATGTCGCTCTTTTGATAGCAAAATCTCTTTATCCCACCTTTCCTTTCAACAACGAGTCATACGGTGTAATCTCAGTTATTGTTGGATTATTTATTGGTTTCTTGAATTATACAGAGAAAAAGAATTCATTTTAATGTCACATGCTCAATGCAAAAATAAGGAGATTAAATTTGTTTAAAATAATTTTAATTTTTTTACTAGTCTTACAAGTTATTCCTTTTTTGCATGCGGAAAATTGTATTAGAGGAGTAGAAGTTCAAATAGGTACTTATGAAAAAGATCAAGATAGCTCTTATGTTAGAAGTGATTATCAGATAAATACAAGAGACGAATTTATCAGAGAAGGAGATTATCTCTTTATTGAAAATATTACAGCAGTAATTTCTCCAAATTGTCAAAGAGATTTAGAGGATATATGCATTAAAACGAAAAGCCCAAGCCAAAGTTGGTTTAAACATCATATGTGCGTAAATTTAATAGTAAGAAATTTAAGTTATCAGTATGATTATATTATACAGCGTAAAAATATTTTTGTATAGTCCGATTCCTGCGGACGAAACTGCTTGCCAGCACTATCAGGCCTATATCTAAAGATACCAATAGAAGCTTTTGTTCTGGGATAAACTTCTACTTGTTCTATTCTTACTTGTTTATCAGGAATATAGAAATGGTGATGAACCTGCGTCGAAGAACAACTGTCGGCAGAAATTCTTCTTTCCCTGTAATACATAACTTTCATACAGAAAATCAGCGAGTAATGCTTTATAAACTTATTATTCTAATCTTCCTAGTAGATCATTTAAGGTTTGATTTATACCGCTTTCTAATTCATTTGCTTTGTGGACGAGATTTGATTTTTCACTAATAGTAGCTACCAATGTATCTATTTCTTCTTGACTGTACTCCCCATTTTTTTCTTGTGTTATTTTTGAATCACCGTAGAGATGCGGTTTATATTCTTCTATATTTATATCTTCTCTCAACGTAGAACTATGTGTGTACTCATTTCCCAGTACATATTCATTTATACTTCTTTTTATTATCCTACGGGCAGGAATAGCGATAAAATACTCTTCTGTGCAATTTCTGTCGAGTTCTATTTTAAGATATCGAACTTTCATACATTCTCCTTGATTTTTGTTATTATAAATATTGTCGTTCTGGTTTTAAGATGATATCTAAGGCGATTTTTGCAGTCTGAAAAGCTTTAAAAACACTCTTTTTATGAATATATGAATGGAACTGCGAAATATTTTAAAAAACTTGCCAGAGGTAAAAAGTCCTACAGAGAAGCGTTTAAGTTTTAATTCAAAATTAAAATGGACATTGATAATTCTTGTTTCCTATTTTATATTATCTAACATTGCAGTGTATGGAGCTGATCCTGGATTTTTAGAACAATTTGAATTTTTAGCAGTTATCATTGGAACTAATTTTGGTTCTATTATATCGCTTGGAATCGGGCCCATCGTTATGGCTTCGATAATTCTTCAATTACTTGTTGGTTCTCAAATATTAGAAATCGATACCTCTACAACTGAAGGGAGAAAATTTTTTCAGGGATTACAAAGACTTTTAGTTTTATTCTTTATCTTATTTGAATCAACGATTTACGTCGTGATGGGTGGAATTAGGGCTGCGCCTGGTTTCATGTACATAGTTATTTTCCAATTAATCTTAGGCGGTTTAGCAATTTTATTCATGGATGAAGTTTCCCAGAAATATGGATTTGGATCTGGAGTTAGTATGTTTATCGCTGCAGGAGTTGGCTGGCGATTAATAACAGCAAGCTTTGGTTTCTTAGGACCTGAAGGAAATTTTCAGGCTTCTGGACAGGTTATTGCATTAGTTATCAGCTTAATGAATGCTGATTCGCAAGGAGCAATTTTATCTGCGAGCGCGATTATCGCAACCATTGTTTTGTTTTTAATTGTAGTTTGGGCTCAAGGATTGAAAATTGAAATTCCTTTAAGCTATGATCGACTTCGAGGATATAGCATGAAATGGCCGTTGCAATTTTTTTATGCTTCAGTTATTCCAGTAATTTTAACTTCTGCACTGATTGCTAATTTGTTATTGTTTGGAGGATTATTACAAAATTGGTTAGGCAGACCTACGTTCTTAGGAAATATAGTTAATGGGCAACCAACATCAGGAATATTATATTGGATAGGGTCAACAAATATTGTTGGCAGAATTATTCAGGGAAGCTGGGAGTGGTTGCTATTAGGACAGACACTTGGACATATTATCTTTTATGTTTTCTTCGCCTCATTATTCTCGGTATTTTGGGTTAAGACATCAGGTATGGATGCGAGTGCGCAAGCTCGGAACATATTGAAATCAGGATTGCAAATTCCTGGATTCAGAAAAGATCCAAGAATATTAGAATCTATTTTATCAAGATATGTAATGCCATTGACGATTATGGGCGGTGTAGCTATTGGATTACTTGCATCACTAGCAGATATATTAGGTGCTTTGGTTGAAGGTACTGCGTTATTGTTAGGAATAATGATTGTGTTCCAGTTTTATCAAAATATTATGCAACAGCATGCGTTGGATATGAATCCTGCCATGAAAAAAATGATGGGTGGATAAATATTAGAAGATTCTTTAGGAGAAAATTTTGGTATTGCTATTCCTGATCATCATGGAAGCAGAGCATTTTACCTGAGCAGACTGTATGAGAGGTTAGATGAAAATGATATTGATGGAAAAATAAAAAGATGTTATGATTATCTGGAGATTAAACCTCAAATTTTTGATTCTGAAATTAAAAAACAAAAATATCTTAACATTTTAGAAAGTATTTATTCATTACAGGCTCACCAAGATGCTTTTTTAGAATGTGAATGATGAGTAGTCTTTAAAAACCCTTTTTCTTTAGTAAAACTATAAAAGATGGTATTCGACGCATTCATTCAGCAGTATCCTCGCATTGCGATAATTCTCATTTCTTTAGTTATGACTTTATTCATAACTGTTGTACGATATTTTATGACTGATCGCGAAAAAATGAAGGAGATTCGAGATCGACAGAAAAAGCTTCGCGCAGAAATGAAACTTTACAAAAATCATCCTGAGAAAATGATGAAGATTAACAAGAAGATGATGGAAGATTTTCCCGAACAGATGCGACAGTCGTTTAAGCCGATGATTATTACTATTATCCCTGTATTACTTTTATTTACATGGATGAAAGCTGTCTTTGTAGCTACTGCGATTGCAAATACATGGCTATGGTGGTATATTGGCGCGTCTATTGTACTAAGTATTATTGTCAGTAAGTTATTTGGATTGCAATAATTTTTAGGTTTTGGATTACAACCGCAAAGATAATGATTTATTTCTTACAAGTATACTAAATGAATAGATAACTGCTGCAGCCATAATGCCTACAGAATCCATTAATACATCTTTATAATCAGATGATCTTCCAGGAACAAATGCCTGATGCACTTCATCAGACATACCATAGAGTATTGCTAAGAGCAATGAAATGAAAAAAATTTCTTTATTTAGTTTTCCCTTTATTGAAGAAAGTAAAAGGAAAAAAGCAAGCGTAAAAAAAACAAAAAAATGATAGATATAACTCAAATAGCCTTTTCCTCCGCCGCCTTGGAAGGTCTGTGAAGACATGTAAAAGATGAATGCGGCTATAAACAAGGTGATAAACCACGATACCTGATTATTTTTTTCTAAATAAGATAGCATCTCTTTTCACTAAAAAAGGTGTGTGGAAACACTTAAAAAGATTTATATGCGTCATTATATCATGGACCAAGAACAAATTCAATTAATACAAATAATGGAACAGGAAGTTAATCATTTAAATGAACAATTAAGGTTAATTGATCAGAATGTTGTTGAACTGAAAGGATTAATTGAAAGCTTGAATGAAATTGAGGGGAAAGATGCTCAAGAAATTTTGGTTAATATTGGAAAGAAGATTTATCTGCCAGTCACTATACAAAATAAGGAATTGATTGTAGATATTGGTAAGAATTCTTTGGTTAAAAAAAATATTCCGGATACGAAAAGGTTAATTGAGGAGCAATTAGGGAAATTATCTGAAGGGAAAAGACAGGTTTTCGAACGCCTTGAAGATTTGCACAAAGAAATGGAACGCATGATTGCCGAGATTGAAAAAAGTGCGAAATGAATAAAATTATTTAAAGGGAAAAGAACTATTCTATAAAGGAGTTATATAAAGAGGCATGTTAGAACTTTTAGTTAATCCATTACGCGCTGAAAAGCATCCATGGGAAATGTTTTTTATCGGCGCGTTTCATGGGACTTTATCATTAATTTTGACCAAATGGATTTTTTCGGGTGATCCTGTTTTATCAAAATACACTGGAATTCTTGTAGTTACTTTTTCCGTGATGTTTTCAATTCCATTCATGTATTTTGCTTTGAAGAATGAGGAAGAGAAGGATATGGAGATAAGCAGTTTTCTTAGATTATTGAAGGAACATAGTAAAGCGTTATCTTATTTTATGTTTTTATTTTTCGGATTTGTTGTTGCGTTTTCATTTTGGTATATCGCGTTTGACGATGGCAATCAGAATTTTAGGGCGCAAATTGAGACGTATTGTATAATTAATAGACCGACGAATTTTGATGATTGTGTCACACAATATGGTGTTAAAACAATTTCAAAAACAACTGCATTCTTGACTGCGAAAGAAAAAATTGTGAATATTTTCGCGAATAATATGTATGTCTTAATATTTACTTTAGTTTTTTCTTTGATTTTCGGAGCCGGCGCAATTTTTATTCTTGCATGGAATGCGAGTGTTATTAGCGCGGCAATTGGAATTTTTTCTAAATCAGAGCTCATCAAACTGCCGTATGCATTTTTGCGATTTATGATTCACGGCATTCCAGAAATCGGAGCATATTTTTTAGGAGCAATGGCCGGAGGAATTGTCAGTATTGCTGTCATAAAACATGATGTTAAGACAGATAGATTTTGGATTATACTGCAGGATTCATTGAATCTTATTATAATAGCAGTTATAATTTTATTCTTCGCTGCGTTAATAGAAGTGTTTATCACACCGGCGTTGTTTTAGTATCAGCGGAATAATTCCAATAAATTATCACTAAATTTAAAAAGCATTCTATTCTATAGAAACTATCTCATTTCCTGAGAAATGAATTAAAAATGGCTTACATATGCAAAAATTGCAACTTTAAGTTTGAAGCAAAAAATGTTTTTGACTGCCCTTATTGCGGGAAAAAAGAATTTATAGAAAAAGAAAAAAATGCTTCTGAACTTTTAGACGACATTGATCGATTATTAGAATAATGGACTCAGAATTTAACACAGCTGGAAAGACTGATTTAGGATCATCAGATTTAGAAGCACGTAAAAAAAAGTTTGTCCAATTTTTAAAAAATTCTCAGCTCTGGGTTTTGTTTATATTAGTTGTTGCGATTCTTCTCGGTGTTTATCTGAGAAGTTTGCCGATGATGGATCATTCACAAGGCATTCCTTCGTTTTCACGATTTCTTTTTACACCTGGCGAAGCTTATGGCGGAAAGCCCGGATTATGGGATATAACTACAGATACATGGACTTTAGGACCTGATTTAGACCCGTGGTTATTCTTACGCAGTGCAAAAACTATTGTCGAGCAAGGTGATCTTCCTGAAATCGACAGAATGAGATTTGTGCCAGTTGGATTTGACAATTCTAAAGAAAGTAAGTTACTTCCTTATTTAATTGTGTTAACTCATAAATTATTTACAGGTTTAGGATTTAACACGAGTGTTGAATTTGCCGGAGTTGTTTTTCCAGTTATCATGTTTGCCCTAACCATCATATCTTTTTTCTTATTTGTCCGCGAAGTTTTTATTGAACCGTCTAAAGAGGAAAAGCTTAAGGCAAACTGCATCGCACTGATTGCAACTTTCTTTATGGCAACTATTCCTGTTTTCTTGTCAAGAACTGTGGCGGGAATTCCTGAGAAAGAATCTGCAGCGTTCTTCTTTATGTTTTTAACATTTTATTTTTTCCTTAAAGCCTGGAAATCTGAAAAAATACATTTCAATATACTATTCGGCGCATTAGCTGGAATTGCGACGGCATTTATGGCTTTAATTTGGGGAGGAGTTTTGTATGTATTCATTCCTATGGGAATCTCAGTCTTATTAGCTTTTGTCGTCAACAAAGTTCATAGAAAAGAATTTATGGCTTATTTGATGTGGGTTATTTTTTCATTCGCGATAACCATGTACTTCTCTAAACGTTATGATATTGAAGAAATGTTTACTTCATTGTCTTCCGGAATTGCGTTTTTTACTTTATTTATTATATTTGTTCATGCAGGATTATACAAAACAAAATTATCAAAAATAAAATATCTTCATGAATCCAAAATTCCTAAAACGATTTTATCTATTATTGTCGGCATTGTTTTAATTCTGGTTTTAGCATCTGTGTTCTTAGGGCCATCGATTATTATTGAGAAAATAAAAGTTATCCATCAAACGATTTTCAAACCTGTTTTCGGACGATGGAATATAACTGTTGCAGAAAATAAACAGCCGGATTTCTTAGAATGGAGCGGTAGCTTAGGGCCTCATTTTAGAGGCATTCCATTATTTTTCTGGATGTTTTTTGCAGGCTCTATTATATTATTCAAAAAAATGACAAATCATTTGAATAAAAAAGATTCGTGGACATTAACAGGAGCTTTCGTTTTGTTTTTAGTAGGTATGATTTTTTCTCGTTACTCTGGAGACAGCATTTTCAACGGCGAGAATTTTATCAGTAAGGCATTTTATTATCTAACTGCCTTATTATTTATAGGCGCAATAATTTATTATTATTCACAGTATTACAAAAAACAAGACACTTCATTTGAAAAAATAAAATTTGAATATATTTTGGTTATTGCACTGCTTGTTATTACGGTTTTTACTGCACGCGGTGCTGTTCGTTTAATTATGGTCTTGGGACCGATTGCTCCTATCTTCGCAGCATTTTTATTAGTTGAAACGTTCAGCAGTTATTCACATTCGAAAGAATCTAAAAAAATGATGTTGGGTATTTTATTAATTATCTTGTTAATTGCGAGCTTGTACAGTTTTTATGTTTTCTATAACAGCACAAAAGTTCAGGCATTTAGTTATGTTCCTTCTTCCTATAATATTCAGTGGCAAAAAGCAATGGATTGGGTTCGAACCAACACTACTGAAGATGCAGTATTTGCGCATTGGTGGGATTATGGTTATTGGATGCAAAGTATTGGTAATAGAGCTACAGTTACTGACGGCGGAAATGCTATAGTTTATTGGAATTATTTAACGGGAAGACATGTGTTGACTGGAGATAATGAAAAAGACGCTTTAGAATTTTTATATAACCATAATGTTACTCATTTCCTCATTGATTCAACTGACATTGGGAAGTACACTGCGTTTTCAAGTATTGGTAGTGATTTAAACTATGATCGCTATTCGTGGATTGCAACATTTTTACTCGATGAAAAACAGACTCAGGAAACTAGAAATCAGACAATCTATGCATACACAGGAGGCGTTTCTTTAGATGAAGATTTAGTTATCACGCAAAATGGAAAAGAGATTTTCTTGCCTAAGGGTAGTGCGGGTGTAGGAGCAATTTTGATTCCTCAAAATCAACAAGGAGTTTTTGAACAGCCGTATATTCTTGCGGTGTATCAAGGACAACAGCATAAAATTAATTTGCGATACCTTCGTATTAATGGAAAATTACAAGATTTCAAAACAGGAATTGAAGCTGCAGCATTTGTTTTCCCTCGCTTAGATCAACAAGGGCAAGGAGTTGCAAAGAATGATATGGGGGCAGCATTTTTCATTTCTCCTCGATTATTTAGAGGATTTTTAAGCCAGGTATATATTATGGACGATCCATTAAACAAATATCCGCACTTTACTTTGGCTCATTCTGAAGATGCTTTAATCATTGATGATTTGAAAGCGCGCGGAATGGTTTTGGATGATTTTGTGTATTATAATGGAGTGTATGGTCCAATAAAAATCTGGGAGGTGAAATACACGGGAACTGAACAAATCAAACAAGAATATCAAGATATTGACGAAACAAAATATTTAGAGTGGCAATTGTAAGAATTTAAATAATTTGTTTGTGATTTTCTTGCATGAAAAAAGAGAGTTATGTTTTAATTTTTATTTTAATAGTTATTAGTTTATTTTTTATTTCTTATTTTAAAATTCAGGGCTTAGCGATAGATGAATTTGGCGAGGAATATGAAGTTGTTGAAAATAAAAAACCTTATTTAGGAAAATTATGTTTTGAATTGTGGGTATGTAAAAATATCGGCCCTTGTGTGAATAATGCCCAGAAAAAATCGTGTTACGATTTAAATCACTGCGGTAGTGAAAAGTTAAAACCTGTTGATAAAGTTTATTGTGAAAAAAACACAGATTATTCGTCGTATTTTATCTTAGGAGGAATTTTAATCGCTATTTTTATTTTCATCCTCATTGTTGTATTTAATAAACACAAAGTGTATTAGTTATCTTTAAATAATAAATTGTTTTTAAAATATCATGGATGAAAAAATTGGCATTCTAGGGAGCGGAGTTGTAGGAAAAGCGTTGGCAGAAGGATTTTCGCGTTTAGGACACTCGGTAAAAATTGGAACGCGGGATCCAAGCAAATTACAGGATTTTATTCAAGGAAAAGAAAATGTATCTATCGGCAGTTTTGAAGAAACTGCAAAGTTTGGAGATATAATTGTTATGGCAGTTAAGGGAACAGAGATTGAGAGCGCGATGGAATTAGCTGGTGAAGAGAATTTTTCTGAAAAAGTTGTTATTGATACGACCAATCCTTTAGTTGTTGAAGATAATCATCCGACGATGGAAATTGGATATCCTGAATCAAACGGAAAGACAATGCAGGATAAATTACCTGAAACTATGGTTGTCAAGGCATTCAATACAATTCCAAGCCATTATATGTGTGCACCTAAACTTGAAGAAGGAGAACCTGATTTTTTTTATTGTGGTGATGATGAGAATGCGAAAGAGATTGTCAAAGATTTTGCCCAGCAATGGGGTTGGAAACATTTTGTAGATATAGGAAATATTGAAGAATCATATTTGTTAGAAGCATTGGCAATGATTTATATTTTGTATGGTTTCAAAAATAATCATTGGAATCATGCGTTTAAACTGTTGAGAAAATAACCTGCATGAATATTTAAAAATAATCGATTTCTATAATTTCATGGAGAGCTTGTTATTATTGCCTATTGCATTGAGTTTTATTTTAATTATGGTTGCATTGCCGAAATGGATTCGGAAATGTCATCACATAGGCTTATTATGGGAAGACATGAATAAATTCAATCATCCTAAAAATGTTGCAGCATCTGGAGGTATTGTCGTCGTTTTTGCGTTTGTCTTTGGCGTCTTAGCATATATTGCTTTGCGGACATTTGTCTTTCAGATTGATAGTGTCAATGTAAAAATATTTTCTTTATTAAATGTTGTATTGATATTAGGGATGATTGGACTTACCGATGATTTACTTGGCTGGAAACACGGCGGATTATCTGTAAATTTTAGAATTATTTTTGCATTTCTCGCTTCAATTCCTTTAGTAGTAATCAATGCAGGTACATCTGCGGTTAATGTTCCTTTTTTCGGATTAGTCGATTTAGGCATTTTGTATCCATTACTAATAATTCCTATAGGGGTTGCTGGCGCGACAACGACGTACAATATGCTCGCAGGGTTTAATGGTTTAGAAACGGGTTTAGGAATTATCATCATTAGTTTCCTATCCTATGTTGCATTCATTACTGGAAATTCTTGGTTATCTGTTATAGGATTATGCATGGTTGCAGCATTGTGCGGTTTTTTTATTTTCAACAAAGTTCCTGCAAAAGTTTTTCCAGGTGACATTTTGACCTACTCTATTGGAGCGATGATCGCTGGAATGGCTATTCTTGGTAACTTTGAAAAAATAGCGGTTTTTGTTTTCATCCCATTTATTCTTGAAACGTTTTTGAAATCTCGGGGAAGATTAAAAAAACAATCATTTGGTATTCCGAATGAAGATAATAGTTTGGAACTGCCTTATCCAAAGCTCTACGGTATGACTCATGTTAGTTTATTTATCTTAAAAAAGTTTAAGAAAAAAGTTTATGAAAATGACGTGGTTTACTTTTTATTCGCATTTGAAATAGTGTTATGCGTTCTTGCGTTACTAATATTCCGAGGAGGATTAGTTTAATGAAACATTGGAAGAGGTTATTTCCGATCATTGGTATTGCACTTTTTATTTACATATTAATTAACATTGATCTCACGGAAGTTTATGGAGAGATAAAAAACGCAGATTTATTTTATATTTTTCTTGCATTTGTTTTGTTAATCATCATGCTAGTTGTGCAAACATTTAAGTGGTATTTGGTTGCAGTGTATCAAAACATAACCATTCCTTTCAGAAAAGCCTTTGAAATTAATTTAATTACTAATTTTTATGGATTTGTGACGCCGTCAAAAGCAGGGGGCATTGTCCGCGCAGAATATCTCCGAGAATATACGCATGATAAAAATATTGGAAAAGGCTTATTTAATTTTACCATTGACAAAATTTTGGATACATTGTCTTTAATTTTTTTAGTGATCTTTTTTTCTTTTGTATTCCAAGATACATTAGATATTCCTTTGGGAACTATTGTGCTTTTTTTTATTGCTTTTTTAATTGGTATATTTATTTTCATGAATAAAGAAAATAGTAAATATTTTTTACGATTTTTTTATCATCGGTTTATTGGAAAAAAATACCAAAACATTGCAAAGTTGACATTTGATTCATTTTATGAAAATGTTCCAAAAAAAAGATATTTGTTTTTATTTTTTATTTTAAATATTGTTAGCTGGCTATTAGTATATGGAATAATATATGTTATAGGCTTGTCTTTGGGTATTGAGCTACATTTTATTTATTATCTCGCTATTTTGCCGATTGGTACCATGGTAGCTATACTTCCGATAAGCATAAGCGGGTTGGGAACTCGCGAAGCTGCTTTGATTGCTTTATTTGGTTTATTTGGAGTTGAGGCTGCAAAAGTATTTTCAATGTCTTTGATAAATTTGTTTATTGTTGGAGTAATTCCGTCGATTATTGGAATATTTTTGGTGATGCGGAAAAATAAAGGATAATTCTTTTTCATCATATAGTTTCAATACATTATATTTTTTTAAAGCGTTAAATAGTGTAAAGGTATGAAAAAAGTGGCTATTGTAATGCCTGCCCACAACGAGGCAAAAAGAATAGGGGAAACACTGGGAAATTATTTGCATTATTTTTCTCAACTCAAAAGTTCAGATATTTTAGATTTTGAGATAATTGTTGTGCTAAACGCATGCATTGATAATACTCGGGAAGTAGTTGAGCAATTTATGTGTGACGAATTGATTATTTTGAAATATAAGCAAGGAGGGAAGGGATTTGCTGTTATTGAGGGTTTCAAAGATGCATTGACTCGCGATAATGATTACATTGGATTTGTAGATGCTGATAACGCTACGCCCCCTAATGCGTTTTATGGATTAGTGAAACATATCAATGGATATGACGGAGTGATTGCAGATCGCTGGGACAAACGAAGCAAAGTGAATTATGAGAGAAATGTGATGAGACAATTAATGAGTAGAGTATTTAATTCAATTGTTAGAATATTGTTTTTATTAAATTATCGAGATACACAGTGTGGCGCAAAGTTATTTTCTCGAGATTTAATCGGAAAAATTTATTATAAACTCGGATCATCGCAATGGAGCTTTGATGTTGACCTATTGTTTTATGCTCGACGAGAAAATGCACGCATTAAATCCATACCTACGGAATGGTATGATAAAAAAGGTTCTCATATTAATATGAAAAAAACTCCTGCACGAATGTTTTTTTCCGTTATAAGATTACGGTTAGTGCATTCTCCATTTGAATTTTTAGCTCGATTGCATGGAAAATTACCTGAAAAAATGAAAGCTAGTTATTGGTTTGGGTAGATTTATAAATTTAAATAAACAGATATTTAGAATGGAAGCATTTTCTCAAAAAAGTGATTATTTTCGTGAAGGGAATTGAATTTTATATAAATCTTTAATAATACTTTTTTCTTCTACAAGAAAAAGATGAAATACAGTTTAATAGTTCCGGTAGCACCTAACAGAGACGCTCCTATTTTGGAATGCATTAAGAATTTAGATTATCCTAAACACGAATATCATGTTTTAGTTATTTATGGGACAAATCCTTCGGTTAATAGAAATAAGGGAATTGAACGATCAAAAGGACAGTTTGTAGTTTTTCTTGATGATGATGCGATTATTGAGAAAGATTATTTGAAAAAAATAGATGAATTTTTCATTAATCATCCTAATATTGATATTGTTGGTGGGCCGCAGTTAACACCGAAAGATGATCGATGGTTTGCAAAAGTGTCCGGTTATGCATTAAGCAGCACATTTGGCGCTTGGAAATTGTCTAATAGGTATGATTTGAATTCAGAAAAATTACAAGTTGATGAGACTGCATTAACGTCGGCAAATCTCGTTTGCAAAAAATCAGCTGTAGAAAAAATAAAATTTGATCCCTCATTATTTCCAGGAGAAGATCCGAAATTTATTTCAGATGCTAAGAGAGCTGGTTTTAGTGTTGCTTATACTCCTCGTTTTATTTTGTATCATAAACGACGACCTACTTTTAATGGATTGATGAAACAAATGTTTAACTATGGGAAAGTTAGGCCAAAAAAAGAAAAGTTTATTGAAACACTTAGTCGACCGTATTTTATCATTCCAAGTATTTTCTTTGTTTATGTATTAGCTCTCATGCTAGTTTCTTTAATGCAGCCTTCAATTACTGGGAGTGTTATTGGATTACAGTATTCATCGTGGGGATTTTATCTTTTTTTGCCACTGATTGCTTATCTTTTTTTGATGCTTTTTTTTGCGTTATATGATTCTGTGAGAAATAGAGATGCTACGGCATTGTTTTTGTTGCCGTTATTGTATCCTTTAATTCATTTATCGTATGGTGCTGGAATGTTGTTTGGGTATGTTAAAAAAACTGTGTAAATTTAAAAACCTGATTGTTTTAATAACTAAAAGAGATGCCTTATACAACAACTCATGTTTTAGTTGGAATTATTTTGATTGAGTTATTTAGAGATTTTTTTATTAAAGATAATAAAAAATTTCCTCGATACTATATTTTGATTATGGCTATAGCTTCCATTTTTCCCGATTTGGAATATATATTTCAAATGCCGAATTTACATAGAAATTTGTTGCACACTTTGTTTGTTCCATTGTTGTTTCTTATCCTCGGGTTTATTACCATGCAAACAAAAATAAAAAATAAGGAAATCAAAAAGCGGCATTTAAAATTACCTATAATTTTGTTTATTTTTGCCGCAGGAAGTTTTTTGCATATTTTGTTAGATGTTTTATTGCGAGATGGGGCTATGCTCTTTTATCCATTTTTAGATGCAAAGATTGGATTAAGCCTTATATCGTATTTTCCTATTTCAGAATCTATTGTATTAATTATTTTAGATGCATTATTACTATTTTTCTGGATTTTTTGGATGGAGTTTAAGCTGAAAATAAGTGATTATTTTTGATACTATTGCTCGAGTAGTTTTTTTTGATAAATTATGGAAATCGAATGAGAAAATATTTTAAAGAAAAATTGTGATATAAAAATACATATATGGCTTTTGAAATAAAAGTTCGAAGTTAAATTACACTACTAATTCACTACTTGCTTATAAAACATTTTATCAAATAATTTTAAATATCTGTTTTTTATGGATTTTATACGATAAATATGGAAAAATCAAAAGTTTCATTGCATAATCATCTCGGAAGAAATGGCAATAATCCTGGATTTGATGAAACTATAGATATAATTTATCGGGGCCTTGGGGCCGGAGGCGTTTTTGGTATTGCAAATTGCAATGATTTTCGATTTGAGAAATTTGTTTTTCAACCTAATCAAAGATATGAGCGAACATTTATCGGATATAATATAAAACAACCGGTTGCGGTTTATATTCCTGATAAACAAATCATGATAATTCGAGGACAAGAAGTTTTTTCTGATAAAGGTCATTTCTTAGTTTTTGGTTATGAAAGGAATATTGAACGAACAGGATTAGATGATGGACTACATGAAGCAACAGATAACATGGCAATCATAGGTACTGATCATCGTTATTATATAAGCGGTTTAGGGAAATTTCTTGAAAAAAATCCAAGTTATGAGGGATATTTTGATTTTGATGAAGCTTATAATGGTACAAGTGAGATTGGAAAATGGTTTGTAGGACCTCGTGATGCGAATGAAAAGTCGATTGAGCATTATCAAAAAAATATACGAGGGAACGTTTTTGAAAATCCACGAAATGGTAAGAAACATTTAATTGGTGCATGCTCGTTTGGCGATACACATCAGATTAAAAGATTTTCTGGAAATTTGACAGGGAAAAGTCATACAATGATGGATCTGAATTTTATGCAAAATCCTGATCAAATAAAAGGGCCTGAATGGATTGATGAATTCCGCTACAAACTTCATTATTCGACAATTAAAGATTGTGCTATGAAACCAAATAAATGGGATGCATTATGCCATGTTTTTAATTTAACTATTGTAAATAAAATTGAAAAGATAGCTGGTTTAACTTTTCACGAAAAAGCAGATAATTTAGATAAGATAATCGGATAAGAATAAAATGAAAAACCAAAAAATTCTTATTACTGGATCTGAGGGATTAATAGGAACCTTGCTCCAAGAAAATTTAAGGTCTGAGAGTCATACAATTTATCGATGTGATAAAAAGTTTTCATATCCTTTCGATTTATTAACTGATAATTTTTCGGATTATTTTAAAGATTTTGAGGTTGATACTGTTATCCATTTAGCCGGATACGCTGGACCTAAAATTTCCAGAGAAGAAATGAATGAAAATACTGAAATTACTGCAAGAGTTGCTTATACTGCACGCAAAAATAATGTAAAACGAATAATTTTTTCAAGTTCTATTCATGTTTATGATTTTAGCAACATGTATGAACGAAAAGAAAAAATAAATCCAGAAACTCCGGTAAAGGTTCATTCAAATCCTGATTATTATAAGGATGATGCAGAAAGAAAAGTTTCCAACTATAGCAAGTCAAAAATTACTTCTGAAGTTATTCTAAGATGTTATCATCACGATATGCATATATTAAATTTACGTTTAGGAGCGGTTAATAGAGACAATCAGCCGGCAAAAAATCCGTGGGGGAATGCAACTTTTTTGAAACACCAGGATTTATGCAGAATAGTTACGAAAGGTTTATCTTTTGAAGGATGTGATAATTTAGTTTGCGTTTCTGAAAATAACGAGGATTTTATTGATAGGACTAAATTGGAAGAATTTTTGCAATGAAAATTGGTTTAGTTTCTCGCGTCGGCATGTATCATTTAGAATCATGGGAAGAAGAATTTAAAGTTGCTGCATCATTAGAGGCAAAGCATCTTGAGCTTATAATAAATTATCCGTATTTTGGACCATCTAGTTACACTTCGGGAGAGATGTTTAGAATCAAAGATTTATCTCACCGATATAATATGGAGCTCATTTTTCACTTATTACCTCTATATGAACATGCTCCTGAAAATGTCAGAAATCAATTTATTTCAATTTATGGTAGAAAAAAATTTTTTGATGATGAAAAAAGACTGCAAAATAGATTTTTTGACATTGCTACTTTAGATGATGATGTGCGAAAATTTTCCGTTCGAGAACTTACAAAAACTTATAATCTTGCTGCTTTAGCTGGTGCAAAAATTATTACTATTCATGGAGGTTACTTTGAAAGTTTTAGAACTTATAGGGATCATCTTGAACATGCACGTGACACGTTAGAAAATTTAAACGGGACGTTTAAACAAGCTAAATTATGTATAGAAAATCTTCCAATTATGGGACCAAGATGTTGTTGATTTAATAAAAAATTTAGACATAGGGATTTGTTTTGATATTGGTCATGCTAATACTATTGGAGATCCATTAGATTTTTATCATAGACTAAAACAAACAGGAAAGATTTTGAATATGCATCTCCATGACAATAATAAAAAAGCAGATGATCATCTTCCTTTAAGGAAAGGGAATATTGATTTCAAAAGTTTTATTCAGTTGCTTAAAAAAGATAATTATGAGGGCTATGTAAGTATTGAATTAGATACATGGTGTCGGCCGCCTGAGAAAATGAGTAAAAAGGAAAGAATAGATGGAATGAAGTATATTAACAAAATATTAACTGAACTGCATTAAAGAAAGCGTTTTAAAAGCACTACAATAAACCTTATAAAATAGATTTTATTAGTTGATTAATGAAAAAAGACTGCTATATTGAGGTGAAACTGTGAAAGTTCTTGTCGTTAGGGACGCCGCTCTTAAGTCAGAATAGGCAGTTTCAATATTTTGAAAAGCCTACTTTCTTGTATCCTGTAGTCCTAGGAACTGCAGCATCGATGGCAAAAAAAGTGGGGCATATAGTTTTATGGGAAGATGCAATTGCGCAAAATATGGGTTGGAAGGAATTTGACGAAATGCTTGTGCGAGAAAACCCTGATGTTTTTTTATTTGAGACAAAAGCGCCGGTTGTGAATAAACATTGGATGGCTATAAAACATATAAAGCAAAAATTTCCGAGGATAAAAATAGTTATTTGCGGGGATCATGTGAGTTATTTGCCTGGAGAAACATTGGAACAATCATCTGTGGATTATGTGATTAACGGAGGATATTTTGATTTTGCATTTATGGAATTGGTTGATTGGCTAGATGGTGATAAGAAAAATCCGGTTCCTAATGGTTTATGGTATAGAAATAAAAAAGGAGAAATTGTTCCGAATGGAAGATATGTTTTGAGAAAGAATTTAGATGATGCGCCGTTTCCTGACAGAATTTTAACTAAATATTTGAATTACCAGGATGAATTTAATTTGAAGGGAAGGCCACAATTTTACATTATGTCGGCGAGAGATTGTGCTTGGGGAAAATGCACGTTTTGTGTATGGGATCATGCATTATATCCGAAAGGATCGTATAAACAAAGGAGTCCGGAAAATACTTTTGCAGAAGTAAAAAATCTCGTCGATACATTAGGTGCCCGAGAAATTTTTGACGATGCTGGAACAGTTCCTCCAGGTGCATGGTTGAAAAAATTTTGCGAGTTGATGATTGAATCTGGTTATAATAAAAAAGTTATGTATTCATGTAATATGCGCTTTGGATGGGTTGATGCTGCAATGTACCGATTAATGAAGAAAGCTGGATTTAGATTATTGAAATTTGGATTGGAATCTGGATGTCAAAAGACAATTGATAAATTAGACAAGGGAACAAATGTCAAACTTGTTTTTCAACATTGTAAGGATGCAAAAGATGCTGGATTAACAGTTCATATTACCATGATGGTTGGATATCCGTGGGAAACCAAGAGAGATGCGATGCAGACGTTCAAGCTCGCGAAAGAATTAATGATTAAAGGTTTAGTAGATATTCATCAATCGACGGTTGTCATGCCCTATCCTGGGACCCCGTTGTATGAGGAGGCAGCACGCGAAGGATGGTTGCGATTTGATAAAACAGATTATGAGAAATTAGCGATGGATCAACCTGCAATGAAAAATATAGAAATGTATCCTGATGAAATTCAGGCATTATGCAAAATGAATTACAAAATTTATTTAGATCCACGTTATGTTTGGCAGCATGCGAAGAGTAGAATAAAATCATGGGAAGACATCGTCTATACGTTTGAAGGAGTGACTTCAGTTATCGGACACATGAGGGATTTTAGCAGAAGACCGGAAATGCAACAAGATAAGGATGAGTTATTGACAAAAGAACAGATTGCACGAATGCTCGCGAATTTGCATAATCCTCGACAAGATTTAGTAGCAGTTAAAGCAGGGACGGATAAACCTATTCCTTATATCCATGTGGATGAAGTAGTTCCGCAGATTGCGGCTTAATTTTTTCTCGCAAAAATTTTTCCTCGAAATTTACGATAACTGTGTGTTTCTGGATTAGTAATAGAACCAATTAATTCTGCAAAACTCACGCCATTATGTTCTCGATAAACAAAGACAAATGGAACTTTTGAAATTTGTTGGCGCATATACTCTTCAATTTTTAATTCTAACTTTTCCCAGGCTTTATCGCCTTCGATTGTTTCGCTATACCTTTTATAGAGGGCTGAAGATCGAGGAGTTGATTTAAACGCATGAACCAAATTAATATCTGCATAATTATAGGAGGAAAATCGATCGCGACAAAATTTCCTATTTTTATCCGTTAATTCGCCATGAGAAATAATCGGCCAGTAAAGGAATCGCTCGAACATATTTTTATTTAGAGAATATAGTGTGACATCCCCCTCGCCCTGAAGGGCTGCTCACTTCGTTCGCAGCTTTTTGCCTGCGGGCAAAAAGCGAGGCGTCCATAACTAAAAATAGCCATGATGAATTTCTTGATTTTAGATATATCTCAAAGCTCTTTCAAAATCACTGCCACAACTCGCACAAAAATATCCATCATTCCAGAATTCTCCTCGAGGATATCGCTTTCTAAAATTGGGGCAAAGCATAAATAAAAGGC
>JAGVXM010000029.1 GCA_018303785.1 Candidatus Pacearchaeota archaeon | reverse complement strand
TATTCAAAGGGGCTGCTGTCTAGCTCCCTTTGAATAATATTGTTAGAAATAAATAATTATCGACGAATAAACGCAATTCATCCAACCACTAAAGTGGTTGGGGTTCTTGCGGGAGTTCTAAAAAATGTGATCCTGAAGACTATCTTAGTAAAAAATCCTTAGAACTTTATCGGTTCTACTATTCTCCTCCTCTAGGAAAAAGTCTCTGATGAATATTTTATTGTAGTAAAAGATGCTTCCAATTATTTTTTTATTCGCGAGAGATATTCAAAAGAGAAAATATTAGTGCGAAGGGAGCTTTTCTTATTAGAAAAAGTTGATGAAGCAATTTTATCCTTGTGAAAAGGTTTATAAATGGTTGATTGTTTGACCAATTACCTGCGAGTTAAACCTCTGGTTATCGCGTTAGCAGGAGTGCATACTTCTGTAAATATTATGATAAGCAAAACACATATAGCAAAACGAATTCAAAAAAAATCTAATCCAGAAATAGTTGAAACAATATTATTAGCCAAGAAAAAAAATTTGTTGGAATTAGCACAAAAATTATCCGCTCCAAAATCACATTATACGTCTATAAATTTAGATGTTTTAAACAAAATGAAAGAAGATAATATTTTGGTAGTGGGCAAGGTTCTAGGCGAAGGGTCTATCGATCGAAAAATTAAGATTAGTGCATTGGGTTTTTCCGAACAGGCATCTGAGAAATTAAAAAGTGCGAAATGTGAAATAAAATCAATTAAAGATACTCTTACCCAATTGAAAAGTTTGGAGGGAATAAAAATAATATGAAAAACGAAATTTATGTTGATGCTGAAGGCGCAATTTTTGGACGCTTATGTAGTTTTGTCGCAAAAAAAGCCTTAGAAGGAAATGAACTCCATGTTGTTAATTCTGAGAAAACAATAATTACGGGAAATCGAAAATTTATTTTACATGATTATTCTGAATTGAAGAAAAAAGGAGGTCATTCTTTGAAGGGTCCTCGTATTTCTGCAGTGTCTTATAAAATGTTAAAGCGTGCAATTCGAGGTATGATTCCCAACCATAGATATGGAACAGGCAAAGAAACGCTTACACGTGTGAAGTGTTACAACGGAGTTCCTGAAGAATTTAAAGATAAAAAATTTATTAAGATTGAAAGTCCAAGAAAAATTAAATTTATGACATTAAAGGATTTATCTCAAAGCATATGAGCAAAGATACATTAATTATCGCTGGAAAAAGAAAAACATCTGTAGCTAAGGCTACAATTATGAATGGAAAAGGTAGAGTGTTAATTAATAATGTGCCTTATCAAAATTTTGATTTTTTTAAACGATTGCAATTAGATGAACCTATTGAATTAACGAAAAAAACTTTAGGGAATTTTGATTTTGATATTTTGGTTAATGTTCATGGCGGCGGGAGTGAGAGCAGAATTGAAGCATCACGATTAGCAATAGCACGTGCATTAGTTAATTTTACCAAATCTGCTGAACTGAAAAAAGTATTTATTAGATACGATAAAAATTTATTGATTGCGGATACGCGCAGAAAAGAAGCCTATAAACCCGGCGATAGTAAAGCTAGACGAAAGAGACAAAAGAGTTTCAGATAATCATAATCAAAGATGGTGAGTGTGTTCATTGAATATCTGCAGTCATTGGGAAATACCATTCCTGAAGATCAAAGATTGTGGGTAAGTTTAGCAATCTATACTGTCTTAATAATTTTTTATTCAGTTTTTATTTGGTATTTCTACAAATTTTTGTCAAAGCGCGACATTTTAGAACTAAATTTAAAAAAATACAATAATGCGAGTCATCCATTTTTGGAAAAATTACTGGCAACTTCTTTATTCATGCTTGAATATTTAATCATTCTGCCTTTTTTGGTTTTTTTCTGGTTTGGAGTGTTTTCTATTTTTTTGTTATTACTTTCTGAGTCTCAGGATGTGCCTCACCTACTTTTAATATCCACTGCAATTATCTCCTCTATTCGAGTTGTTGCGTATATTAACAATAGTTTGGCGGAGGATCTTGCAAAGATTTTGCCTTTCACACTTTTAGTAACATTTACCTTAAATTTTAATTTAATTAGCCTTGGAGAAGTGTTTATGAGACTTTATGGAATCCCGCAATTATTAAAAATTATTTTTATGTATCTGGGTTATATCCTCATGACAGAATTTATTTTGCGACTGTTTTATTCACTCTATATTTTTTTACATTCTAATGATGATTCTGAATAATTATCCTAGCAATTTAGCGCGAGATGGATAGATTATTTAAACAGAAATTATATCTCTACATCTAAAACTCTGCTGTCAGGCGATAATAAATAAACGCGATCATTTTTTGATCGCAATCCTCGATAGATTCTTTGTAATAATTCTCTTTTAGCTTTGTCCATATAAAAATCCATGAAATATTCTGGAGCGGTTCTTTTCAAAATCTTCCAAAATAATGAAGAAATATTAGGATAAGGGAAACGGGAAATAATAATTGAATTGCACGTATCTCCAGGAAAATCAATACCCCGATTACATTTGGTAGTAAATAATATTGAGGTTTTTTTATTCTTAAATTCAAGAATCCTTTGTCCTAAAGGGTCATTTTTTTGATCTTGGATTAATTCATTTTGTGTAGGTAGATCAACATCAAACATTTCTTTTTCATATTCTGTAGGAAGATCTGAAAAGCTAGTTACATGAACGAGAATAGGTTTTTTTGCACACTGAATTGATTTTGAAAATGCCTTCAGGTATTTTTCTCGGGTGATTTTTTCAGATTGAAAGTTGGAATATTTGCAATCCATTTCATATCCGTTTTTACATTTAATTAACGATCCTTGCTGATGTGTTTCTGCATCAATAACTTTGTAATTTTCAAGTCCGAAAATATTTTTCAACACCTCACCTGAGTGCAGAGTTCCGGACATTAAAACCACTATTTTATTTTTTTCTAGTAACTCTTGGAATCTTTTTTTCAAGTTAATGGTAACTATTTGCAAGGTAATTTCTTCATTATTTTTTTCAACTGAAAAATAAGCTTCATCTATATACTCGGCAAACATACGAGAAACACTTTCAACATGAAAAAGATAACTGGATTCATCGGTTTCAATCTCTTTGAGAAAATCAGTATTTGCGATAAAACTTTTAATTAGCTCTTCTACCAGCGTCCCTTTAATCGGGGTAATTTCAGATGAATCGGCATATTTATTTTTTAACGTATTCACAATATCAATTAGTTCCTCAATTATTTTTTGATGCCCCGACTTCTCTGGAAAAATAACATTTAGAGTAACTAATAATTTATTGAGATTTACTGCTTCTTGGTTTGCAAAACTGTCTAGAAATTCGTCGCACTCGTCAATAATTTCTAATTCAGTGTATGGCTTTCTATTCATCAAAGATTCTATTTTATATTTTAAGCTATTAAAAATTATAACATCTGCATCAGTGTACGCAGTATACTGATCGTAATAACTGCACCCCGGTTTTCGTTGATGAATAATAAACTTTTGATCATTCAATCCTTGATAGCTAATTCTTTTTGCATTTGGTAGATGCAAGTCAAATTCTTCCGGTAAAATTGGTGACCAGTACGGACAAACTGGAGCTACAGTCATTCGTTTTACCTCATTTATGGCAGAAAAATCTGAAACTTTTACTGCTGGATTTTGTCGAATATAATTCTTTATTACTGAGGCATTTTTTTCTTTAATTTCTATTTTACACGGCAGTAAATCATTATCACACGAGTCATTAATAACTTTTAATTTCGGCGAATCTGAGAAGGCTTCTGAAAGGGAAATGTTTTTTTCCTTGAATTCACGTTTAGGCAATTCTTGTTCTTTGATATAGGTACATTTAAAATTTTGGCGTCCAATTAATGAGGATATTTTAATTTTTTTTTCATTATTTTTGTCCATCACATAAATTTTTCCTGAGTAATCTTTGATGTATTGCTCTTGCAAGGATTTTATCGGTACAACAATGGATGTTTTTCCAATGCTTCTTGCTAAATTTAAGGCTATTGCTGATTTTCCTGTTCCGCACATACCTTTAATAAAAATAATTCTCTGCCCTTCGGAAATTGCATCAAGGACTTCCTTTACTACATCTTCCTGAGATTTTCCGTTTGAAAATACAAGAGGCTGGAGCAACTGCTCATCTTCATAGAGTGACCACATTTTATCTGACTTCATATTCGCCAAAAAATCTTTTTTCTTTAATCGTGTGCCTCATCTCGGGGCAATAACTTCGATACTCGCACCAGTTGCATAATATTCCAGGATTAGCTTTAAATTCAGATGAAGATTCAATTTTTTTTATTAATGCAATAATTTCTTGTTTTAATTGTTGTAGTTCGTCAATTTTTCGAGTTGATATCTTTTTTTGATTCCATTCTAGGAAATGCCAAATCAACCTAACCTCTGAAGCTGAAGGATAGGATTCGCGAATAGAAATTGAATAAAGGGCTAATTGGCGATCATTATCTAATTCTTGCTGAGATTTAAGTGCTCCAGTTTTATAATCATGAATTTCAAAAATATTCTTTTCGGTATCATGGACAAGGCGATCAATGAATCCAACAAGCTGGTATTCTCCTTGATTATCTAAATTTAACATTATCTTTTTTTCTAGTGCAATAGTGTTATCTTTAAACGGAAAGTTATTGACAAAATAATTTATCAAAAATTTTATTCCTTTATTAAAGTAATATTCTTTGTCGAATTCTTCTTTGACTATTTTTATGGATGGATTATAATCCTGGTTCCATTTTTCGACAAAATATTTTATAACGTCATCTAGTTCCTTTTTATCTGGATTTTTATAAAGCCACTCTAAAGTCTCGTGTACTTTTTTTCCTAAGAAGGCTTCGATGGATTGCTCGTAGTCGGGTTTTACTTTGTCTAAGTATTTCAACTTAAACTTTAGAGCGCATTGCTCGAAGGTAGATAATTTTGAATGTGAGTAGAGCGGCATGAGTATAGTAGATTAGAGGATCATTAAAAAGATTTACATGATTCAGTGTTAACCATCAAGAGGATTTTTTATTGATTTAATTTGTTCTTGTGAGAGATGGGTATAAATTTGAGTGGTGGCAATTGAAGCATGGCCTAATAAAAATTGTATTTTTCGTATATCTACTCCTGAGTCCATCAGATGCGTAGCGAATGAGTGTCTCAGAGTATGGGGGTGAACATCTTTGTGTAATTGCGCATCATTGGCAACTTTCTGTATTATTTTTTGAATATTTCTCGTAGTCAATGGCTTTTCTTTTGAAAAAAGATAGACCCAGTCGGGAATCTTTTCTATATACCGTGCTAATTTTTTTGAAATTTTTTTTGAAAGAATAATCATACGATCTTTTTTTCCTTTTCCTTCTCGTACCCAACCAATATTTTCCTGTAAATTTAAATCTTCGGATTTTAGTTTGACTAATTCAGAAACTCTCAGCCCTGAGGAATACATGAGTTCCATGATTAATTTGCTTTTTTTTGTTTTCGCTGAATTAAATAATAGATTTACTTCCTCTTTTGTCAAAACGCTCGGCAATTTTTTTTGATTTTTCGGTCTTTTAATACCTAGTGTAGGATCTCGTTTGAATACTGTTAAAAATGCAAATTTAATTGCTGCTAAAAACAAAATTACTGATGAAGAAGATTTTTCGTTCATTCTATCTGCCATAAAACTTTTAATATTTATCTCGTCAATTTCGTCAGGATTCTTTTGTGCATGATCTAAAAGCTGTTTGTTAAAATCTAGATAATTTCTAACTGTATACGGAGAAAGTTTTGTAATTTTCATTTCTGTCTCAAGCGTTTTTAAAAATAATTCTTTTTCCATAGCCTCTTTAGAATAGATATTATTAATTGTGCGAACTTATTTATATAATTTATGTGGAGGAAAATTTTCACTTATAAGAGTAAACAAATTATTAAAAAGAAAAGTGACTGAGATAGTTAGATGAATTTTGAAGACAAATTAAAAGAGGAAATTAAAAAAAATCCCGGCGATCCAATGAATTATTATTATCTTGCTAAAGAGATTATGAAAAAGCCGTTGAAAGATATTGAATCTTTAACCATTATTGAAAATTTGTTTAAAAAATCTTTAGAACTTGGGCCTCACTTGTGGGCGCCGAAGATTATGCTCGGTGAACTCCTTTACAAAATGGGGCGTTTTAATGAAGCGGAGCCGTATTTTAAAGAAACGCTTAACAAAAAAGTGCCCAATTCAAGTTCCATCAAAGAATATTTAGCAAAATGCGTTTCGAAAAATTCAAATCCTGGGGGAACGTTTCATGAGAATACTCGGCGGGACTCGTTGTATTTATTTGAAAACAACGTCAGAGAATTTATTCGCATTTTATTGGAAACAAATCATGGGGAAGATTGGTGGAGAAAAGGAGTGCCGCCTAAGGTACGGGCAAAGTGTGCTTCACGGCGGGAAGAAGGATTAGATGAAGAACGCGAGGCAGACTTACTTTTCTTTGCAGATTTTTACGATTATCGCATAATAATCGAATCAAATAAAACAATTTTTTCGTCGTATATTGATACTAAAGACTGGTGTAAAAAACTTGAGGATATGGAACCGATTAGAAATGCCATTGCTCATAATCGCCCTCTGAAGAATGCTCCTGTTCGAGTTAAAGATTATCATGCGAGTTTCCAAAAAATAATTGAAAAAGTTAAAGGGAGATTTGAATGAAGAAATTAATTATTCTTTTGTTTTTATTGGTTATTAGCATAACGTTATTTTATTTTGAGTTACAGGGGAATGGAAATTTTTTGGTTGAAAATACTGAAACGGGCGTGGTAACCAAAGTAATTGACGGAGACACTTTAGTTGTGGCGGGAGAACATGTGAGGTTGTTGGGCATCGATACTGCTGAAAGAGGAGAGGAATGTTATTCTGAAGCGAAAAAACGATTGGAAAATTTGGTTTTGAATAAAGAAGTTCTACTTGAGCGAGATACGTCAAATAAAGATCAGTATAAGAGATTATTGCGATATATTTTTGTTGAGCAAGAAGAAAATCTAATAAACGTTAATGTTGCGTTGGTTTTAGAAGGTCTTGCGATTGCTCGATTTTATGAAGATAGAAAATATTATGAAGAAATATTAACTGCCGAAAAATATGCGCGAGAGAATAAGATTGGTTGTAAATGGGCTAATTTTTCATCTGATTAACACTATAATATAAAAGAAATCCGAGTAAAATCCCCATTGCCACTCCATAAAAGCTTGTATTAAATGCTGTCCAAAACGCAAGCAGTATAAGAAGAACTGTAAAAGTGACCAGAATAATTTTTTGTTTCTTAGAATCTATTTTAGATTTCACCTTGTTCTTTTTCATATTCAGATGTATAGTTTAGAGAATATAAATATTTTGTTGTTTTTAACCAAATGCAAATCCTTATATAAGGTATTTCTTTCTTTTTTTTATGGTTGTCAAAGAAGGCAATGTTGTTGTTGTGGATTATGAGGGAAGATTTGAAAGTGGCGAGATTTTTGATAGTTCTAAACATGGAGATCATTCACATCCGTTAGAATTCGAAGTTAGTGCAGGAAATGTTATTTCTGGTTTTGATCGAGGAGTGCTCGATATGGAAAAGGGAGAAGAAAAAGAAATAGTTATTGAGCCTGATGATGCTTATGGTAACGTAAACAAATCTTTATATAAAGAAATTCCGCGAGAGTCATTGCAGTTAGATCAAGACCCAGAGGAAGATATGGGACTTTTAATTGCAACTCCGGATGGAAAACAATTTCCTACGAAAATTGTAGAAGTAAGTGATAAAACTATAACTATAGATTTAAATCATCCTTTAGCAGGTAAGACTTTGATCTTTAAGATAAAAATTATTGAAATTAAGGGTTAGTCGTCTCCAATCATATCTTCCCAGTCTTCTTTATATTTTGGTTTTTCTTCCTGTTCAATTATTTCTTCCTGTTCAATAATATTGGGTTCGAACAATTCTTCTTCTAATTTTTCTTGTTTAGATATAGTTAGAAATTTTTTCATAGAATCGTTGATAAAATATGTGGGTTTTTTACCGGTATAAGTTAGATATAAATGCTGTCTCGCACGAGAAATTGCTACATAAAACAACCGACGTTCCTCTTCTATTTTATCATAGGAATAAATGTTTAAAATATCTAAAATAGGGTGGTCGGAGTACTTGCACGGAAAATGCTGTTCGTTACACCCGATGATAAACACAACATCGGATTCTAATCCTTTTATGGCGTGAATGGTAGAAAGTACAACTTCTCCAGGTTTATCATGATATGCATCGTCTTCTTTCTTGACTAGATAAGGGATGTTTGCCTGTTTAAACAGTGTTGGAAAGCTGTTTAATTGTTTGTTTGTCCTCGCTAAAATAAACATTTTGTGTTTAGTTGGATCAAGCTCTTGAATTTTTTCCAGTATAAATTTAATTTCTTCATTTTCAGAGCGAAAATTGTGCAGATAAATTTCATTTTTTAGAGGAATGATACTTTCCAAATCAGGATACTCTGCATGTTTTAACGCTTCGTTCATGAACTCCACGATAGAATTGCAACTACGATAGTTTTTTGAAAGGATTATTATTTCAGCATGGGGATTTTTTTCTGTGAAGTTGATGATTTCGTTCATATCTGAACCGCGCCAACCGAAAATGGATTGTCGAGGATCACCAACTACAAACAGGTTATACGAGTTTAACATCTTTAGCAATTCTATTTGAGAAAGATTCACATCTTGATATTCATCAACTAAAATATGATCAAATCGTGGAATATGATTTGCATTTTTTTTGAAAAATTCTGAAGTATCTAACAGCTGATCGTTGTAAGATCTGAACCCATATAATTTCATATAATTCTGTAAATTTTTACAAATCAAATATATCATTTGAGTTACTTTTTTGTCTTCTGTGGGAGCATTTTGTGAGAAATCGAATACTTCTTTGTTAGTGGTTTTAAAATAATCCACAATAAAAAAACAATCGGATACTAAAAGTGCTATTAATTCTTCTTGAGTTTTATTTTTTCTCTGATACTCAGAAAAATATAGATCTATCACTTCTGTAATTTTTAAATTAAGAGATTGAAGGACTAATCCCAAAATAACGGATTTATTTGAATAGTTCATTAATTTGACAGGCTTGCCATAGATAAGATAAGGGAACTTTAACAGAATTTTTTCACAAAATGAATTAAATGTTTCGATGCTTACTGATATTCCGGATTTTAATAATCTATTTTGCATCTCTTGTTTAGCTTTTCTTGTGAAAGTTATGGCTAAAATCTTTTCTGGCGGAATACCCCTATACTTTGCTAAAAATTCTATACGTTTAGTTAAAACAGTAGTTTTTCCCGAGCCTGCCCCGGCAATGCAGCAAATTTTTTGAGTGTTGGAAATAATCGCTTTTTTCTGGTAATCATTAAAAGCAGATAAAAAGGTCTCGAGTTCTTTGAAAATTTTTCTGTCTTCTTCAGTTATAGTTGTTTGTTTAAACAGCTGATTATCTTTATGTAGAATATTATTTAACTCACCCATTTCCCTTATGAAAAGTAAATAGTTTTTAAGTATTTGGATTGAAGGGTTTAAGATATGTAAACATAGTGTCAGTTGAAAGTAATTCGTATTGCCAAAAACCTAATTTTTCAGCTACTCTTATCATTGGGCCAATTTGGTGAAAAATTGAAAGACTAAAAAACTCGGGACGCGGATCTAAATTTAAATAATACGCGATTTCGATTAATTTTTGTCCAATCTTTGTCGCTAATCCGTGGCCTCTGCAATCTGGAGAAACATAGATAATTCTATCTCTTTCTCCTATTGAGATATCCAAATTTTCCGGATGATAAAAAAATCCTCCTCTTCCATCTGCTTTATTTTGAGTATATCCTTGTGCAATTATGCTTTTCCCATTCCCGCGTTGATGTACTTGTGTTTTAAATTTAATAATTTCCGGGTTCATTATATTTATACGAATTTAATATTTGTGACATCCTCCTCGCCCTGAAGGGTTGCTCACTTCGTTCGCAACTTTTTGCCTGCGGGCAAAAAGCGAGGCGTCCATAACTAAAAATAGCCATGATG
>JAGVXM010000020.1 GCA_018303785.1 Candidatus Pacearchaeota archaeon | reverse complement strand
ACTTGGAGCACTAACTGTAAAACTTCGTAAAGATGTATTAGCAGCGTTTTCTGCAGTATCACTACAACTAATAGTCCAGGTATATGTCCCAGGACCAAAATCAGCGCCAATATATTGATTTATATTTTTATTAACGGATAAATTAGTTTTATTAATAATTCCATCGACAATTAAACTGCAGTTTGCAATATCAAATCCATCGCTAACATTAAAGCTAAAAGTAATTGATTGGCTGTTAGAAGTATATGAACTGCCATCACTCGGTTCATACAATGAGATATTCGGAGGAGTTATATCATAAACAAAAGTAAAATTCACATCTCCATTGTCAAACTCACTTTCATTATTATAAGCTTTGCAGTTCCAAAAATAATTTCCTTCATATGAAAAATTGTAAGAAAAGTTTGTCGAATTTGTACTACCTGAAAAAGACTGGGTAAGATTATAAACAAGTGCGCTTGAATTCCATAATCTAAAGGTAATATTACTTATAACTTTAGAAGATTCAGTTTCAGCAGAACAATTAAAAGAACTATTCACTTTTTTCTGAGTATTATTTAAAGGATTAAGCAAGCTAACAGTTATATTCTCAACGAATAAAGTAAAATTTGATGATGCATATGCCCTATTACTTTCATTATCACTTACTAAACAATTCCATGTAAAAATTCCGTAACTTAATGCTGCGTTAAAAATACTTGAATTAAAAATTCCTGAAACATTTTTTGTTTCATTAAAAAATAATCCTGAAGAATTCCAAATATGCAAACTAATATTCTTAAGCTGCCAGTCAGTTGCGTTACATGAAAATGTCTGATTAAGAGTCAAATTAAATTTGTTATTTGTCGGGTAAATTAATGCCACGTTTGGTGCAATGTTATCTAATTCCAAAAATGCATTGTAAATATTCAAATGATTAATAGTTGTACCGCTAAAATCAACGGCAATACCAGTTTCATTTATTGCTTGTTTTATTTCACTCTGATTTTTCCCTGGGAAAACTGTTTTTAATAATCCAATTGCACCCGCAACTAAAGGAGCCGACATGGATGTTCCCGACTCAGATGTATACCTGTCATCAAAATATGTGCTCCAGACACTTGTTCCAGGAGCAGCAATATCGACCCACGTTCCATAATTTGAATAACTTGCCGATGTATTATCACTGTCTGTTGCGGCAACACATATTACATTATCATATCCGCAAGGATACAATTGAGTATTTGCACCATTATTTCCTGCAGATGCAACGAGTATCACACTTTTATTGTAAGAATAATTAATTGCATCTTGTATTGCAACAGAATGAGTTCCTCCAAAACTCATTGAAATAATTGCTGCATTATTATCAGTGGCATAATGCAATGCCTGAACAACATCCGCAACATCCAATGCTCCATTATTATTAGTATCTAAATATCCTGCTCGCACCGGCATAATAGTGCAATCCCAACAAATTCCAACTATACCTAAACTGTTATTTGTAACAGCAGCAGCTATACCTGAAGTGTGCGTTCCGTGTCCGTGAAAATCCATGGGATCATTATCTTCAGTCGCACAATCCTCGGTCGAGTGACATCCAGAACTTACATTAACAAAATCATAGCCTCTGCAATCTCCGGCATATCCATTATTGTCATTATCACTTGCATTGCAATACTCATCAGTGTTATTCCAAATATGTGCTGATAAATCCGGATGATTCCAATCAACACCGGTGTCGATAATCGCAATTACAATACTTGAATTCCCAATACTTAGATTCCATGCCTCCTCCGCTCCAATAGTATGTAAGTCATACTTCAAAGAATAATTTGTATCATTAGGAACGCGAAAAGTTTTCATACGATAATTTAATTCTACATATTCTATTTCTTTAATATGTGCATACTCGTCCAATATTGCCTGCATATTTTCTTCATCTTTAAAAGTTAAAACATATATCTCATCGTAAGCTATCTTTTCAATTGCAATTGGAACATTAACATTTTCATAAATTATAAATTCATTTTTATCCTCCAAAAATACTTCATGTCCCATTCCCTGAACATTACTTTGGTATTTAACAATGAGTTCTCCAGGAACAAAATCAGATCCAATTTCATTTTCACTCGTTATTAACTTAAATATGACAAAAAAACAAATTACAAATACTAAAACTAAATACACCTTCTTTTTCATAACTTTAAAATGGAATTACGATATAAAAATATATCTCGTTAATAGATGTTGTTAAAAACAGCCTCGCATTTTCCAGAATTACAACCACACGAACCTTGATTGCAATCTAAGGTTCCTGGACTGCATTCCATCGTGCAAAAAATAGTATCACAAATCGGTTTTTGTGAGATAGGAACGCATGTTTTCGGATGACAACATGACGCAGGCACACAATCACTATCTTGAGAACATTCAGAGATTATATCTGATTTTTCAGAATAAAAAAAATACGCAAAAAATCCTCCAATTAAAATCAATAACAGAAATAAAAAAATAATTATTTTTTTCATGCACTATATAATAAAAAGGGATATAAAAAATTAATTGCTCAATTCAAAATACTCTTTTGCCGCAATAGTCCATAATTGGGGATCACAACCCGCCTTCTTAAATTCCCCTGAAACTAATTTAAAATATTCCGGATCAGAGTCCAAATAACGTATAATTCGAGAACTAACCTCCTCAACTTTTTTTAATCCAAATTTTTTTGCTCCAAGATTTATTATTGCTTGTTCAAAAGGCCAGACTGTTTCAGAATGATATTGATCAATCATAGTGTAAACTGAAGACATGGTTCTATAACCCAAGGGAGTTTCTAAAGAAGAAGAAGAGAAGAGAATTCCTTCAATTTGCTCTTCATTTAAATCTTCTTTTTCTAAATAAAATAAAGAGTGTAGTAAATCAGAAGTAATTCCATCTATTTTCCCTTCTTTATCTATAGCAAGGTAAAAAGATTTATTATTAGAATTATACAATTGTCGAAGAGATAACTTCATTGATTCAATTATTATTTTTAAGTTATCATTTTCAATTAATTTTTCTGCACATCTCAATCCTGACATATTTTGAATATGAGCAAGGGTATAAACAACGGGATAAGAAGGAATCCCTTCCTTTCTGCATAATATTTCTGAATCTTTCCAATAGGTAACTTTTAATGCAAATCTTTCTGCACCAGAAAAGAGAGGGTCCTCATAAAAGATTCCTTCACGGACATGTAAACATATATATTCTATTGCTTTTTTAATAGTATCAATATTTTCTTCTAAAAATTTTTTATCTTGTGTCCATTCGTAATAGTAATAGTGACCAATTAAAAAAAGTGCGGTAGTATCACATGCGTTATATTCAGTGGATAATTCACCTGACGTAAATCCGGGATATTCGTGGAAAATTTTCCCGGGCTCCTCGCCAGTGAGAGGATTTTTTTCTTTTCCCTGTCTCATCCCACAAAATATAAGCTGATTTTTGAGCATAATACTCTCCTTCATGAGAATGGCTGAAATAATACTATCTCTTGTGAAAAATCGAGGATATCCTGGTTTTCCTGCTTGATACAATTCAAGATTAAGATAAGTCTTTTTTAAAAGGTGCATTCTAACGAGGATGGATAGGTATCCCAGTAAAAGATTGATTTAATATATGCTCGTAAATCCTAAGATAATTATTCGCCATAATTTCGCTCGTGAAATAATTTTTAACTCTTTCTCTACATGCTAAAGGATTAATAAAATGTATATTTTTTACTAAATCACCTACCTCTTGAATTAAACGTTTTTCATCAAGAGTTTCATTTTTAAAATGAAGGTTAGCTATATATCCGGTTTCATTATGTTTAATTACCTCAGGCAATGCTCCTCCGCTCGTACCAACGACGGGAGTCCCTGATGCCATACCCTCAATAGAAATCAATCCAAATGGCTCTTCCCACCTATTAGGAACAAGAACTACTTGCGCATGTTTATAAAAAACAGATTTTTGTCTATCATCAAGAGGACCGATAAAATATATTTGGCCCTTATCAATTATATTTTCGTTGTTCTCTAATCTATCAATAAGATTTTCTCTTAATCTTTCTTGAGTTTCATATGTTTCGTTTTCAAATGTGTGGGTTATGTGAGGCTTAACTTTTTTTTCATAAAATTGTTTATAGGGGGTGTGTACTTCTCCCGCAATAATTAAGGGGCATTTTGTTTCCAAAGCTACCTGTACAGCAAGATCAGTTCCTTTTATTTCCGATAACCTTCCAATCCAGAACATATAATTTTGTTTTTTTGCACGAAAGGGAAATTTTTCGATCTCAAGACCATTATAAACGAAATAAGGCATATCAAGTCCAGTATTAGATTCATATTTTTTACGATGAGATTCACTAATCCCAATAAAATGGACATCTCTCTTTTCTTCTTGTAATTTTTTCCATAATGAGATTTTAGATAAAACATTTTCTTGGATATCCTCATGAATAGTTGTCACAATGGGGATATCCAGCCATTCTTTTCTTTTGTCATATTCAGCAGAATTAACCAGGTATTGTCCAGGATGATCATGAATTATATCCGCCTTATTATCTAAAGCTAAATCCAAACAAATTCTATAATGATTATCATATGCTTCATGTGATCGAACTACTGCTCTTTCTAATCCATTTGTATTTGTTATCCATAAGGAATCGTGAGTAGTGGGAAGCAAAAGACCATGTCCATTGAGATCAGAATCGCCTGATGCAGCAACTAATGAAATACATCCTTTTTTTGAAAACTCTTTATTCAAAGCATAAATTATTCTTTCAGTTCCGGCATATCTTAATTTGTTCGAGATTGCTAGATCTATAGGAGCGGTTTGTAAAACTGTAGGTATATTCATTTTAGGCGGATATACCTCTGTATTGAGGTAGAATTTTATTTTTCCATACTTCTTGACTTTTTTGAAGCATATAATAATGATTAACTACATTCCTATGATAGTCTTCAAGAATTTCTTTAGAAAAGTAAAGCTTAGGACAATGTAATAATTCAGCTAACTGTTGAGTTGGTTTTACAATTTTTTTTATCATATCTTCTATTCTCTCTTCTCTCTCTGCAGCAGTTTTAGAACTCATATAGACAAATAAAGGAGCATATTTCAACCATCCGATAACAGCATCTGCAAATCGGTTAATCGATGTTTTATTAACAGGAATATTTTTGAGTTTGTGGGGAAATTTTCCTTTAAGTAAATGAGGATATAATCCAAAGGGATCGTGAAATATATACGAAGGAACTTCTATTACAGTATTATTTTTTAACTGAAGGCCAAAAAAGGTATCCTCTCCTCTTGCAGATGGGGGAGTATAAAAAATAGGCAATTTTCCTTCGCGTATCGAATGGAGATTAATACCCATATTCCCTGAAAGGATTGTTTTTCCATATTTTGAGTTAGCGACAATATAAGGCCTATGAGGATTTAAGATTTCTCTTTCAGGAAGATAGATAATATTTTCCATTAAATTAAAAAACGAATTAACGGTAACAATTTCGTTTCCTATTTGTAATGCTTCACCTAATCTTCTTCTTACTAAAGGAGATATTTCTTCTTCCAAATCAGAAGGAATAGGAGATAAATATCCCATATAAGGTCCTCTCGTTATATCAGTACTTTTCAGAGCTTCTAAATGAGGAGTAAAAAAATCAAGATTTTCCCATCTAATTTTTCCTTCTTGAGATTCTATAGGGATATAAGGTACCTCATCATCATCAATACAAATTGCTACGTCGTTATTATCCCGTAAAGCTAAAAGGAGCGAAGAATTTCTTAATCGAGAATATCCTCTTCCTGCAAAAAGAGAAATTGCAAGATTGGTTTCCACCCCCAAATTTACTAGATCTTCCCCGATATCTTTTCTTCTTTTTGGAGAAATATATTCTATTTTACCCAACTTATTCTCAAGCTCAGAGTGTAATATAAAATCAGCCACTCTAGTTTTTTTAAAAGTAGTATCAATAGATAAGTAAACGGAAAAATTTTTGAGATCATAACCATACTGGACGGCGTTTTCTAAGAAAGACTTAACAACATGTTTTACACGCGGTCTTCCGGTAGGTATTGATAATGCTATTTTCATATATTCTGGAGTAAATCACCTCCTCATTCCATATTATCCTCCCGAGTAATTTTTAATGTATTATGGTGATGTAAAATAGCAATTTTCATAAAGAGACTTCCAAGTTATTTTTTCTAAGATCTAAGGTTAATAATGTTTTCCCAACTAGTTTTTCCAACGCCATGTAATTATTTACATCTCTCAAATCACTAATAGTAATTAAAATTTTTTCTTGATTATACTTACTATTAATATTATATAGCTCATTAGATAAGACTGAGTCATTAATCATCTCATTTATAATTATATCTGCCTGAGTAGCATAAGAACTACTGTTCGATTTAGCTATCAAAACGTCAGTTCCTGAGTGTTTCAAAAAATTTGCCGCAAAATAAAACTCCAAATCATTGGATAGGTAACCCAGCTGATCAGGAAAAGATTTTATTTTTGTATGATCGATATATAATAGAATATTCTTGCTATTTTTATTTAATGGTTGTTTAAAGACAAATTCATTTAATTTTTGCAGATCAATATTACCATTTATACAAACCATCCTATAATTTTCTTTGGATGTTGTTTTCATTTCTCAAAAAAGGGGTTTTAGTTGAAATTAAGTGGTTTGCAAAGTAATTAAAAAAACCTATTCATTTTTTTGTATAAAAGGAAAAATTTAAATACAAATGGGAATTTTTAACAAAAAATGAAATCAAAATTAAAAAAATTAGTTTATGAGTATACGAAGAATTCTAGAATAACTACAAAAGAATTGGGAAAACGAATTGGGGCCAGTCAACAATCTGCATCCTATCTCCTAAGCACTTTGAAAAAGAAAAAAATGATCGAATCTCCGACGACAATAATAGATGCAGTTAAATTCGGGTATATCAATATTTTAACTGGAGCCATACTTCTCAAAACAGACCAAAATACAAAAAAGGATATCCTTGATGAACTAAAAACGATCAGTTTTGTTACCGGAATCGAAGAATTCAAAGAAGGAATAGATTTTATTGTGGAATATGTCGTCCCAAATTTATCTGCATTTAATAAGATAAATCTTGATCTAATAGAAAAATTTTCAAATAAAATGAGAATCGTATTTGTCTATCCAATAATTGTAGTCCATGAGTATAACAAAAATTATTTAGTCAGAAATTTTGAAATGAGCGATAAAATACTTTTCAGCGACAATGAAAAAATTGAAGTGTCAAATCAAGAACTTATAATTTTGAAAGAATTAATTAAAAATCCTGAAAGAAAATTAATTGACATTGCTGAATCGACAAATATTCCAATTAAAACTGTGATTAAAATAAAAAAAGAAATGGAAAGAAAAAACATTATTAAAGGATATACTTCAATTCTCAATAATGGGAAATTGGGAATAAATCGGGAGGTAATATTGCTTAAATTCCCGGGTGAAGGCATAAAAGAAATAGATAAATTCATGGATTATGCTAAAAATAACAAACATATTGTCAAGTGTATTAAAATAATTGGAGAATATCAAGTAGCAGTTACAATTGAAAGCGATAGTGATTTAACAATTATAAAAGAAATTAGAGAAAACTTTCCTATCGAAAACTATAGAATTATGAAAAGTGAAAAAATTCATAAAAAAATATACCTGCCGTTAATAGAATAATAATTGTATAATAGTAACACAAGTTTTATATATAAAAGTAAGGAAAATACATTTTAACAACCAAATTATTTTGTTTTTTTAATACAAACATATTTAAAATAAAAATTGGTAATATAATAAAAAAGATATCAATGAGAATAGTTCCAGTTGGCGGATTTGATGAAGTAGGCAGAAATATGACTGTAGTGGATATGGGTGAAGATGCCGTAATTTTTGATTGTGGTCTTTATTTGCCTCCGATCGTTGAGCTCGAAGAAGCTGAAAAAGTATATACCGAAAAAAAATTAAGATCTATTGGAGCTATTCCAGACGATTTAATTTTAGATCGATTAGGAATCAGGAATAAAATTTGTGCTATAATCCCTTCTCACGCACATTTAGATCATATAGGTGCCTTACCATTCCTTGCATACAGATATAATGCCGACATTATTGCTACTCCATTTACAATAGAGGTATTAAGAACTCTCTTAGATGACGAAAAAATAAATTTGAAGAACAGATTAATCCCCGTTCATCCAAACTCAACTTATTATATTAAAGGGAAAAATCGTAGTTACAAAGTAGAATTCATAAACATAACTCATTCAACAATTCAAACTTCATTAATCGCATTATATACTCCAGAAGGAATTGTTTTATATTCGAATGATTTCAAGTTAGACGATAATCCAGTTTTAGGATTAAAGCCAAATTACGAAAAAATTAAAGAAATTGCAAAAGAAGGCGTAAAGGTCTTAATTGTAGATTCTTTGTACTCCGGTGATGAACGTAAAACTGCAAGCGAAAAAGTTGCTCGCGCATTATTAGAAGAAGTTATGTTATCAACGCAAAATCAAGGAAGAGGTATGCTTGTCACAACATTCTCATCTCATATAGCTCGATTAAAATCCATTGTAGAATTTGGAACTAAATTAAACAGAAAAATAGTTTTCTTAGGAAGAAGCCTGAATAAATATGTCGCTTCAGCCACACGAATAAATATGTGTCCATTCATTAATGAAATAGAATTAGTAAGTTATAGGAAACATCTTGAGAAAAGGCTGAAAAAAATTAATAGCAGTAGGCATGAATACCTAATAGTTTGTACCGGTCACCAAGGAGAACCTGGAAGTATTTTAGATAGACTTACAAAAAACAAACTCCCTTTTCAATTTCAAGACCAAGATCATGTAATTTTTTCATCTTCAGTTATACCAACAAAAAAAAATATTGATAATCGAGAAAAATTAGATTCCAAATTGAAAAAAAGAAGAGTAAGAATTTTTAATAATATTCATGTTTCTGGTCATGCAGGTCGAGAAGATTTAAGGGATTTTGTTAACATGATAAATCCAGAACACATAATTCCTGCTCACGGAGGACCGGATAAAACTCAGCCCATGATAAACCTCGCCGAAGAACTTGGCTACAAAAAAAAATTTTTGCATCTTGTTAGAAATCACAGATACGTAGATATTTAAATTATCAAAATGTTATAAAATAAAATGGTGAATGAAGATATTGTTACAGCATTAAGAAATGCCGTAAATAAAGGTGAGCCTTTAGAAGATGCGGTTAGAGTAATGATAAATTCTGGATATAATCCCCAAGAAGTTGAAGAAGCTTCTCATTTTGTTGCAGGTGGAGTATCAAGAATTTTAGAACCGAAAAAAGAAGAACAATTTCTTCCTCAAAAAATTCCTCCAACATTTACAAAACCCTTACAAAATCAAAACCCAATACCATTACAAAAAAACTATCAGCAACTTCCACAATTGCTTCAAGTTTCCCAAACCAATCAACAACAAATATCTCAACAAAGTATAAATCAAATACCACAAACTTTTCAACAAACTCAGCAAAATATTCAACAAACTCCTCAACAAACATGGCCTCAGCAGGCAATTCAACAGCAACAAATAAATCAGGTTCCAAAAGAAAAGCCAAAAAAAAAGTCATATTGGATAGAAATAATTTTGTTTATAATATTATTATTACTGATCGGAGTTTTAACAGCTACAGTTGTGTTTAAAGACCAAATTCTTGCAGTATTAAGTGGATAAAATGTCGATTTACGAGCCACGCGAGGATTCATTTTTACTGATAAAAGTTTTAAATAAAATATTTTCTCAGCGACAATTGTTAAAAAAAACGAATAGACTTAAAATTTGCGATATGGGTTCAGGATCAGGAATTCAAGCAGCAACTATAAAAAAATTAGGATACAAAAATATTCTTGCTGTGGATATAAACCATGAAGCTATTACTCACCTTAAAAAAAATAAAATATCAGCATTACAATCAAATCTATTTTCTCATAAACAATTGCACAATAAGAAATTTGATTTCATTATTTTCAATCCTCCATATCTTCCAGAAGATAAAAGAGAACCGGAAGAAAGCAAGTTACAAACAACTGCAGGAAAAAAAGGATATGAA
>JAGVXM010000014.1 GCA_018303785.1 Candidatus Pacearchaeota archaeon | reverse complement strand
AGGAGGGATTTATCGGCAAGATAAAAAAATTAATGGATTCATAATTTATGAATTTAGGAGAAAAAGTGTATATCTCTGGAATCTTGCCGTTCACCCGGATCATAGAAGACAAGGCATTGGCGCCTCTCTTGTTAATAAACTTGTACGTAATGCATCATCTCTAAGGGATAGAATTATTATAGAAATAAGAGAAACGAATCTCCCAGCGCAGTTATTTCTAAGAAAACAAGGATTTAAAGCAACAAAAATTCTAAAAAATTTTTACGATGAAACGCCTGAAGATGCATATAAAATGGAATTAAAACTTAACTATAAAAAATATTTTCATAAATAGAGCATGCAAGATAATTTTATTGTATTCAATAAAAAACTTCTTGTATATTATAGAGAACAGGCATAATAAAAATGAGGATGTTCTCGTCTTGCTATTTCATACAAATTTCTATATACTTTTTGCAATTCCCTATAGTCCTCAACAGAAGACTCAGGAATTTCTTGATTTAAAAAAACAGTTGGCAGGCATTCCGTTAAAAATAATCCTTCGCGTACTTTTTTTTCTAAGGCATCAATACGGCGAGTATATGTTGGCTTAGCTCTTCCATACGCCTCTCCCAAAAAATCAATGTACAACAAATCATATCCATTAACATCTACGGGATCATCTTTAACAGCAAATCCATAAACGCGGAAACTATGATGAGCTTTTCTAAATAATTGAATAGCATCAGTAATATAGCCTTGAGGAACAGTAATTTTATTTCCTTGCAACAAGGTTTCTAATCCATCCGAAATGCAAATAGTTATCGGAGCATATCCCGGCGCAATACAATTTCTTTTGCTAAAAGCGACATTAAGATTCATAAAAGAAGAAATTAAAAAAACTATAAAAATATTCCTATACGCGCTTCCCAACTAAAATCTGTTCTCTTAAATGATTCAATTCTTTCTTGAAATTATGTGCATTAACACCTAAAATTCGCTCGAGATCTTCAATTTCCGAGGCGAAAATTCCCTCTAAGCTGTTGAAGTTTTTTATCAAAAGCTCAATATCATGTTTAGGTAAATTAGTTTTATTCAAGATTCTATATCCTTTCGGAGAAATTTCTTTATCCAATGAGTCCTTGAACAAATTCAATCCAATATTATCGATATCTAAAATTTCCTCAAAATTAAGATTATCGAAAAAACTTCGTATTCTATTTAGCTTAATTCTATAATCTTTAACTAAAAAATCTTCCTCTTTTTCAATGCCACGCACAATCTCTCGCATTCGCATTCTTAGTATAATTCCTTCTTTTCCTAATTCGATAATCAACTCATTAATTATATTGATCATTTTTTTCATTATCTCTATTCGTTGCAAAATTCGGCAGATGTCCGCAACTGATACCAGATTTGTTATTTCTAAAACATTAAAGTTAATTATTAATTCATTAAATGCGTCTCTCTGCTTTTCCAAAATTTGAAGTGTTTCTGTTGCTCTTCGTAATAAAGATTCTGTATGCTGTAAAACATAACGACTGTTCCCATAATAAATGGTAATTTCTCGACGACGTTGAGATGCAGCAATAACCAATCCATTAATTTGTTTTGCCGTTCTTTCAGCAACTTGATGTCTGATTCCGGTTTCAATACTTGTTAAATTGCTGTCAGGAACCAAATATACATTTGCAAAAAGAATTTTTCTGAAATCCTCCGATAAAATTATGGCCCCATCCATTTTTGCCAATTCGGTCAAACGTTTTGAATTAAATTTGCAATTAACCTTAAAGCCTCCTTTCGCAATTTCCATTACTTTGGGACTCGATGCAACAATTATTGCGCCCATACCTCCTTTAACTATGTTCTCAATTCCTTCGCGAAGCTCAGTCCCAGAACTTAATTTTTTAAGAAGGTCAATTTTCGATAAAGCCTTAACTTCCTCAATCTTTATTTTAGGAACATTAATCTCGTTGCTTAACTCCGCTTTGAAAATGTTTGTGTCTTCCATGCTCTTTTTATATTGTTATAATACATTCGGAAATTTAAATTCTTTCATTACTCATCATATCTATTAAATACTATAATCCAAAATATAGTATGAATTTCAGTTGAAAATCGAATTTGCATTAAAAAGCTTTTGGTTAAAACTTTTTTAACAAATTATTTGATGTAATCATTCTGAAGAAGTACACTTGAAATTTCCCGCAAATCACTTAAATCGTTTGCCTTAATCTTTAGGTCTGAAAAAGTGTATAAACTATTTCCGATGTACAATGATCTTCTTACATAATACAAATAATTCTCAGATTCATAATGCGATATTCGGCCCTTATATTCAATAGCCTCACTATTTATATTGAAGACGTATGCTCCCTGCCAATATTCATTTGTTGAATAATCTTCAGAATAACTAGAAATTGAAACTGGAATTACCAAAATACCTTTTTCTTTACTGAATAAAAATGCTTTATGATCATATAGCGCATCACTATGGGAATAGCTGTATTTACCAGGAACTTTATTGCTCAAATCGTATTTTGAAGCTTCTTTTGGATTTTCAAAGTCGCTAACATCAAATAATGCGATCTTTAACCCTTGAACCCTACCATCTTCAGTTGCTTCCATACCAATGCCGATTATATGAGCTTCATCATAGGGATGTAAATAACTCGAATAACCAGTAACCTTTAGATAACCCAAAACTTTAGGATTCTCTGGATTTGAAGCATCAATTACATACAAAGGATCTACCTGTCTAAATGTAACCATGTAAACTTTATCTCCCATGAATCTAGTCGAATAAATTCGCTCACCTTTTGCTAAATCCTCAACGCTACCAACAATATCTAAGTCTTCATCAAGAATATACAAGTGATTTAAACTAGTGTCTCTCCAATTTCCTGTAGTAGTTGCAATTCTAAAATTCCCGTTATGTTCATCCATAGAAAACTGGTTTAAAACAGTTCCTGGAACTTCACCTGTTTCCTCAAAATTAATCACATTCTTATCCATGCTTATTTTGTGAACAACTGTTCTTTCAGTTTCCTTAGAAATTTTTGTTTCAAAAGTTTCTTGAAGTTTCTGAAATTGTTGATCGAATAATTCTTTCTCTTTACCAGTCAAAGTAAGCGAATGACTGTAGATAAATTCTTGGACACGAGACATTCTCGTATAAACATCATCATCAGAATTAATTATCTTTGAAAGTGAGGCGTCTCCAGGAAGTAATGGTAAAGCAACCTCGTTAAAATATTTCTCGGAATAAATTGCATAATCAACCGATTTTGTCGACGTCAAATAAATATTTTTTTCAGATACATATAACGAACTAGAATACCCAGTTAAAAAAGTTTTAGAATCTAATGCTCTATCATTAACATTAATTGCAGATACAGATGTAAACATATAATTACTATCAGGATATCCCCAGTAATAAATATCTGCGACTGAAGTTTTCACTTCTTGGCCATTCAATCTATAAATTGGAGGAACAGGATTATTAACGTTTATATTTTTGTTAGAAATTAAATAAACATAATTTTCTATCATTCGAGAGTTAACATAATTACCATCGATTTCAATAACTTTTTCAAGCTTAATATTTTCCCTATCAGAGATATCATAAAGATAAATATTCGTCCATGAACTTCCATAATACTCTGGAGCTATCATCGATGATTCTGCAACTTTTGAGCTAACAGCATCTGACGCAATAGCTACATCACTTTGAGCTATGCAAACATCACCACTGCATCCGCCCCCATACATATAGGTATTTGTGAATAAAATCAATGTATCTCCATTAACAAACATTTGGCTTGCACTTTCGCTCTCATTAAATTTTATTTCACTAATAACCTTCATTCCTTCAGGTGGAAAAGCATCAATGATGAATGCTTTATTATAGGTCAATGCATAAATATATTTGCCATCATTTTTTATTATATCTGCTTCATCAACACCTGTAACTTGTATATTGGTAGTAGAATAATCATCAGAGCCTGCAGTTGATTTAGTTGATCGAACATCTAAAGACTCGGCGCTTGCAGCGGTAAAACTATCGGTTCTCCCTCCATAATAATGTTTATTCACATTTTGTTTCAAAAATGATTTCAACTCATCTTCAGATTTAAATGTTTTAAGAGAATCGTCAGTGTATGTATACTGATCACGATTATAAAATGAAAATAACAGAACAACTGCAATTAACCCCAATGCGATAATTAATAATGGCAATATTGATTTTAATATATTCATAGTCGGCTTTTTCGCGCCAATAATTATATGTTTTTTTGCAGGAGTATACATTGGAATTTTTTTACCTTTTACACTCCAAAAAAAATTACTGGATTTCTTGACAAATCCTGCGCTAATAAGTTTTTTTAAATTATATTCAATAGTATTAATTGGTAATTGTAATTTGTCTGCAATATCTTTTTCACTAGCTTCTTTAGTTTCACTTAAATAATCAAGTATTTTTTTTGCAGTCTTACTTTTCAATACCTCTGCTACATTTTTAGCGTTATCATCATCTAATCCCATCAGGATGAATTTATCATCTGTCATTTTGTATCACATGAAAAATGACGGGCTTGAAAACTCTGAAAACTTAAAGTTTTCAGGGCACCAAAAACTGAAAGTTTTTGAGTGTCTTTGATTTTCAATGTCAGTCATGATTTATTTAAAAGAAACTACTTTATAAATCGCGCGAAGGGTTCGATCCAGTTTGAAGCTATTGCAAAAGCTTTATTAATAACGAATGGTTAAATAAAAAATGCGTGTAAAATTTCCATTAATGGAAGAGAAGCAAAAATTTTTAGAAGAAAAAATAGATCCAGAACAGAATCTTTCAGTTATTATTGACTCTCACTCTCCAGCATCTAAAAAAGAAATTTGCAGTTATCTCGAAAGCCAAAACTTACGATATAAATTGTATGCCCAAACAAATATCATTGGATTAATGGATTTTATCCAAAAAAACACATTGTTTAGATTATTTCAATTAGAGCCCTATATCAAATCAATGAATATCGATTGAAATTATCTCAAAGCTTCCGCCTACATTTTCATCTTTGAAAGTAATAACAATCATACCTTTTTTGAAATCACACAAAAAACTACAATAATATTTATAAACAAATTTTTTATAATAACTTTACAATGAATAAATGGTTAGAGATATTGATAGGACTTGTCCTAATAATCGTTGCAGTATTGATAGCAGGATATTCCCATGTTTACCATTGGAATGTCTACGGAATTTCTTTTAATTTCGGATCAGCTGCATGGGATTTTCTTAAAGGAGGAATCATTTGGTTTGTAATAATGATCGGCCTTCTTTTCTTATTGTTAGGTATAAGCGACTTACGAGAGTAAACATCCAAATTAATTTATATTAGTTTGCGCATATAGCGTGATGTTCGATAACAATAAAAGATTATTTGAAGGAAAAATTCTAGGCAATAAGAAAAGAATTATATATTCAGATTTAGGAGTACAGCCAAATAAAACTCATTTTTCTGGTGCATCTCCACCTGAAGTTTTCGTAGGTAGATTCAATTACCCTCATGTGAATGCTGGAATATTATCGCCCGAAGTTTACGAAGGAACCGAGGCAATGTCATATCCAGAAGTATGGTATGAAAAAAAGTTTTCGATTTATGATATTCTATCGCGAAGAGGTCAATTAATTTACGGTAAATTTAAAGTAAATACAAAAAAAACCTATTCGGGAAAATTCCTAAACATAATGCAAGAACTAAGTCTTGCTTACAAATCAGTGTCAACTGAATTTTTTTTAAAAAAACCTCCAGCAAAATCTCTCGAAATAAGTAGGTTCTCTCCTATTATCGCAAATCCAGCTCCGCTCGATCATGCAAGACTCCAAGAAAACCCTAAAGTCAAGCCAAAAGTAGATTACATTGTTTCAGATACCCAAGTTAAAGCCGCAGATGCAATAAGAGAGCTTTACAAATCCCAAATCGCAATATCCAATATTAACAAAATACTAAGCACAGGTCTATTAGGACAACAAACAAGAAGGAGATTAGTACCTACTCGATGGTCCATTACAGCAGTAGATGATACTATCTCAAAAAATTTCCTGGAAAATATTCGACATTATGAAGAAATCAACGAAATACTGTTATTTAATGAGGAATATAATGGCAACCACTATGAAATATTATTGCTTCCAGGAAATTTTTCTTTCGAAGTTATTGAAGCAGAAATAAAATTCGGAGAAATAAAATTCTGGCAAGATTTTGAATTATTTCATGGAAGAAAATATTATGCGAATAATGTTGTAGGGGCATATTATGCAAATCGCGTTGCTGTCTGTGAATATCTTGAAAAAATTAAAAAACAGGCAACAGCTATATTTTTTAGGGAAGTTAGGCCAGATTATTATGCTCCATTAGGAGTCGGGATTTTACGAGAATGTACGCGCGATGCATTCAGAAAAACACCAGAAAGATTTGCAACGATCGACCAAGCCTTGCAACAAGCACAAATAAGACTCAAATTGCCAATAAAAGTTTTCAGAGAAAAATCAATTTTACTAAAAGAATATGGGAAACAAAAGAAATTAACCCAGTGGTTCTATAAGAGAAATTTTTATTAAGCAAAAATTAATGCTTAATTATGCAAAAATCTCTTGCACAAGTAACATTAGATGAAATATTCCATTATGAGACACGAGTATATATTAATCCAAGCGCGAAAAAAAGTGGTTACAGCAGAGATTATAATGGACTGGGAAATCATCTAATTGAAGGTCAATATATTGATTTTTTAGATCCCAATAAATTATTATATACGTACAAAGAAGAATTAAATCATAATAAATTGCTAAGATTCAATAATGCAAGTACAATTTATCCTGCAACAACGGAGATAAGAAGATTTAATCGAATTCTAACGGCATATATCGCAAAAAATGGAAATACATATTCATATCGAGGTAATGAAAATAAAAAACTAATAGAGGATATCATTGAAGTACTAGCCAATAATATCAAATTATCAAAAAGAAAGGAAATTAGATCAAATTCTTTTGAATTTAAAACACTCCACGAAATAGTTAAATTTATTTCTATGGACTTAGAACTAAAAAGAGACTCAGGGATAAAATATGGTTATAAAGGAGGAAGACAAAAACCTTTGGACACCGATGAAAAGTATGTTACACGATGCTTGTTTGATGCTCTAAATGAAAATCGTTCATCTCTTCTTTCAGGAGACTTTGATTTTGTAGCTCTATTTGACGTTGTTCCACGAATTTTAGGTTTAGAATATTTTAAACCATTTAATGATAATTTTCGTAGGTCATTACATGATAATTTCCCTAATATTTTTTTAATTGACAATTTTGGGTCAATAAATCTCATAGATTTTGAATATGTAAAAGATTTTTCAACACCAAACAATATTTCAGATAACCTTATTGAGAAAATAAAAAAATTTTGGGAACAAAAAGGCCATTTATTCAATCTAACTCAAAACCCAAATCAAAAAACCCTCAATTATTCCAGCAATAACTAACAAAGGGACAACTATAAAAATAAAAACATCGAGCGAATTTCGAATATTTATTATAAATAAATTTCGTAATCTATCTCTCGTAAATGTCATAACTAAATAGACAAAAAAAGCAATCGGGAAAAATACAAAAGATAATAATCGTAACAAAGAAATTTTAACTTGATTAGCTTTTTTATCAATAGAATGAATACAATTTATCATCAATTCGTAGCCAAGTTTAATTCCTAATCCCAAGCTAATCAAAACTGCAGGCAATTCAAAAATGCCATGAGGTAATAATCTCCACAAAATTAGAATCCCTTCTATAGCCACACTTTTATTTGCAGCATAACCAAGAATATACCCATTCAATACCAAAACAAATAGGGTCGGTAAACCTAATAAAATTCCCAGCATCATTCCAAAAAAAGAGGTAAGAATATTATTGGTTATTATAAATCTCATAAGTCCATAAGGTCCTAACCCTTCAGTTTTATTGACAAGGTCAGTAATTGTATTTTGAATTTGCTCATCAAAAAAAATTGGGAATAAAAATCCAATAAATGTAAATAATAAAAACAAACCAACAGCAAAATATAAATAAATTTTCGAATCGCGAATTGTTTTTAAACCGTTTCTGAAATGATCATAAATGAAATCTTTTTTCTTTTTCTGTTTTTTTCGCATCTTAAATATAAAAAGTAAAATTAGTTTTTAAATATACTCATCTGCTAAAATATTTGCTAATCATAGCAGTTTTCTTTTTATATTTATTTTTTAAATAAAATCCGTAAAAAATTCCTGCAATTAAACCGCCAAGGTGTGCAGTATTTCCAATGGGTAATTCGACAAACAACCCGACGATAAATAACGGTACAATTGCAGCAATAGGAAGTATCCAGAAATGCATTCGTATCGGAACTGCTATATTTCTCATAACAGAAGAATGTGAAAACATGGAAAAGATTGAGAAAAAAATATACACTGTTATAACAAAATTTATCATAGCAAGAATTGCTTCTTGTTCAATGACCATGCCAATCAAAGACTGAACAACGATAGCGATAATTGGTCCAGCAATCAAGTAAACACTCATAAAAGGTGTTAAAACTGATAATAATCCAGCAAGTCCGAATATAGCCCCAGAAGCACCTACTGCATAGGATTCAGGAGAAACAAATATTCGCGCACCTAAATCTGAACTTCCAAAAAAATAAGAAAGGGCTGCATAAAAAATTGAAGCAACTAATCCAGAGAAAATATAAAACCATAAAAATTTTTTTCTCCCAATTATTCTTTCTAAAAAATTTCCCAAAAATAAAAGCGAAATCATATTAAAAATTAAATGAGGGAGCCAAATATGTGTAAACATACTTGTAAAGGCAGTCCAAATTGACCCTGAGAAAAAATTATTTGGCTGAAGAGCAATTAAAGAAAAAACTCTTTTCTCATTCGCACCAAAAGTAATCGTCAAAAAAACAAGAAGATATACGATAACATTGAGAATAATAAGCCATTGTGTAATGCTCAATTTCCGGAAAAAACTTTGATGCGAATTATCAATTCTCCGTAATGATTCCTTTCTCAAATTTTCTTTTCCTAATTTTTTTTCGAACCAAGGGGCCATAGAAATATTATTTTTTCTTTTTAATCTTTTTTTTAATTCTCGTGTCAGTAGTTTTCTTAATGACTTTAGGTAATTTTCCCTTAAGCTTCATTCTTTCTTGATGCGCCTTTCTTCTTTTCTCAACTTTTACTTTTTCTTCACGCGCAATTTTTCGTACTTTCTGTTTAGCACGTTTAACTTGATGCTTTTGTACTTCTTCATTAACAAATCCTACCTCTTTCTTGAGCTTAACAATATTTTTCTCAATATTTTTTATGATCTCACCGCTTTCTGAAAGAATATAAACATTTTCACACTCAGGACAAACAAAATTGTTCAATAACGCATTCTCTTCATCTACTTCGATTGAGCAAGTTTCACAAAGATAATAACGACTTTCCCGTCGATTTTTTAGCTGTGACTCCAACACCTCAATTTTTTTCTCTAATTTTTCTTTCAGTAATATAAGAGATTGATGCGTATTAAGTTCCCAGAAATAAATATACCAACCTTTTCTTTTATCTTTTTTCCTCGTAAAAGAAACAAGCCCATAATCAGATAATTTATATAAAATATTTCTTGTCTGATTTATTGTTAATCCTAATTTCTCGGCAATATGAAATTCATTGACATTTTTTTTGCCAGCAAGTAAATCGATAATAACAACAGACTGTTTATTTATTAAATCTTCAACAATTATTTTAAGAAGTTCTATTTGTGATGCGTCTTTATCGGCGGGTTTAGTATTAAGAGTCTGTTTAGCCATTTTGAGAAGTAGGAATAAAAATCATAGATACTTTTTATATCTTTCTTTTAAAAGTCATCCAAATAACACAACTCTTATAAACCTTTCAAATTTTAGATTTGTAAGGCCCTTATACATAACCTCTATAAGGGATTGTAAAAGTACCAATTAAAGGTCCTGTAGCTCAGCCTGGTAGAGCACTACTCTGATAAGGTAGGGGTCCCAAGTTCAAATCTTGGCAGGACCATATAGGTATTGCAAAAACAATACCTAATTGCCTAGATTACGAATAAACATTACATTTCGTTCAAATCGAATAATTTCATTTTGGCAATTAATATAAATATCAAAATGGAATTATGAGCAGAGTATTCTCATTTTGACTATTTTATAAAAATTCCAGAATGGGAATGTGAGTAGGACCATTTACTTATGTGAAAGATTTAAAAACCATCTCTTTCTAAGATTTGTATGGCGCAAGGATTATACCATTATATACGAGAGGCGTGGAAAGTACCGAATCAAGAGATGGTTAGAACTTCTATGATCACTTGGAGAACTGAAAATGCAGTTACTAAAATTGAGAAGCCAACTAGATTAGATAAGGCGAGAATGTTAGGATATAAAGCAAAAAAAGGATATGTGGTTGCACGAGTTAGAGTAAAGAGAGGCGGACGTAAAAATCCACGGCCACGAAAAGGAAGAAGAAGTAAACGAATGACCGTTTCAAAAGTATTGAAAATGAATTATCGGTGGGTAGCTGAACAAAGAGCACAAAAAAAATTCCCTAATTTAGAAGTTTTAAATTCTTATTATTTAGCACAAGACGGAAAGCATTATTTTTTCGAAGTAATTCTAGTTGATCCAGCTCAGCCAGAAATTAAAAGTGACCAAGTTATTAATTGGATTACAGAAAAAAATAATCAAGGCAGAGTTTTTCGAGGATTAACAAGCGCAGGGAAAAAATCTCGAGGATTAAGAAATAAAAGTCCTACAAATAAGAACAGACCGTCAGTGCGTGCAGGCCATAGACGAGGAAAATAATTCTACCAAATATATAAAAAACATATTTTCTTTATTTTAAAGGATAATCAAATGAAATATTCAGAATTATGTGAAACATATGAAGAATTAGAAAAAAATCCTTCTCGTCTTAAAAAAACAGAAATTCTCGCAAATTTTTTAAAAAAATTAAAATCAAATGCAGATACGATTTATTTGCTACAAGGCAAAATATATCCGGATTATTCAGAAAAAGAGATTGGAATTTCTGACAAACTAATTATTAAAGCATTGGCAAAAGCCTCAGGCATTTCAGATTCAGAAATTCTTAACAAATGGAGAAAATTGGGAGATTTGGGAAAAGTTTCTGAAGAAATAATAGGAAACAAAAAACAACATACGCTTTTCTCGCATAAATTAACTGTTGATAAAATTCTAGAAAACGTGAGAAAACTACCAGAATTAGAAGGACAGGGAACAGTTGATAAAAAAATGTCTTTAATTTCAGAATTGCTGACTTCTGCCGACGGTAAAGAAGCAAAATTTATTGTAAGAACATTATTGCAAGATTTGCGTATTGGAGTTGCAGATGGTACTTTACGCGATGCAATAGTAAAAGCATGTTTCGATCAAGAAGAAGATAAAAAACAGATAACCGGAATAATACAAGATACTTACGATAAAACAATTGATTGGAAAATTGTTTTTGAAAAAGCAAAAAGGGGTATTAAGGCATTAGAAGATTCTTCTTTAGAACCAGGAAGACCTGTAAAAGTTATGTTATTTCTTAAAGAAAACTCAATTGAAGAAGGCTTTATGCGAGTAGGAAGACCGGCGCTTCTAGATTACAAATATGACGGTTTTAGAATGATGATAAATAAAGAAGAAAATGGGGAAATAAAAATTTTCACTCGACGGTTAGATAATGTCACAAAACAATTCCCCGAAGTAAAAAGATATGTAGAAAAATATGTCCAGGGAAAAAGTTTTATTTTAGATAGTGAAGCAGTAGGATATGATGTAAAAACAAAAAAATATCGCCCTTTCCAAGAAATAAGTCAACGAATTAAAAGAAAATATGACATTGAAAGATTAGAGAAAGAATTGCCTATTGAAATAAATGTTTTTGATATTTTATTTTACAATGGTAAATCATTAATCAAAGAGCCATTTAAGGAACGAAGAAAAATACTTGAAAAAATAATAAAAAAAGAGCCGTTAAAAATTCGTCCATCGGAAGCGCTTATAACTGACGATCTTAAAATGGCGAAATCATTTTACAAAAAAGCTTTGGATAATGGTGAAGAAGGTATAATGATGAAGAATCTTGATGCGCCATACAAGCCTGGAGCAAGAGTAGGTTTCGGAGTAAAAATAAAACCCGTCGATAACGAATTTGATTTAGCAATTATTGGCGCAGAATATGGAACAGGTAAACGTGCAGGATGGCTCACGAGTTATGATCTTGCATGCAGACACGGAGAAGAATTGCTCGAAATTGGTAAAGTTTCTACAGGCCTCAAAGAAAAAGAGGAAGAAGGATTATCCTTTATTGAATTAACTAAAAAATTAAAGCCATTAATCCTTTCAGAATCAGGAAGAAATGTCAAAGTCAAACCAGAGATTGTAGTAACAGTTGTCTATCAAAACATTCAAAAATCTCCTACTTATTCTTCAGGATTTGCATTAAGATTCCCCAGAATAACGCGTTTGCGTCCAGATCGAAGTATTGATGATATTGCACGTTTAGCAGAGATAAAAAAAGAAGTTGAAAAATCGATTTAAGCACTGTATCTTTTATAATGCCCATGAAGGTCAAATTTCTGTGCAGCCAATGTTAATAATTCACTCCCTTCAGTAAACCACTATTTTAATCTAAACTTTTCATCAGAAATATGAACTGTTCTAGGTTCTTCATTATGATCGGGGTTTTCAGCAATAATATATGTGCATGGAAAATAATTCGATGAAGAACACTGTGAGCTAAGACTCAGCTTAGGTTTTTGATTAAATACCAAATTAAGGTTATCTCTACTCAATCCCGAAACGGATGTATACCGCAAAATACAATCCTCATTTTGTAAAAAAAATCCATTTGAATGAGGACGAAATAAAATCGGCGTATCACGTTTGAGCACATCCATATAATCAATAATGTCTAAAGAGGAATTAAATTCAGATTATAAATAACGAAACAAAGATTCAAGCTTATTAATTCTAGGACCGGGTCTCGGCTTTCTAAATAATTTCATCCATTCTCTTATAATTTATATAAATTACGACAAAATTTTACAACTTTCATTTAAAAAGCTTTCTCTAAGCATATTTTTTATCGACGTCAAAAATAAATGGATAAGAAAGATTTATAAATAAAAATATACTTTAAATTCAATAATCATTTAAAAGTAATACATGGCCGAGACAAATTCTTCTTTAAAGATTCAAAATATTGTTGCAACAACTTCATTAGGAAAAGAAGTTCCTTTGACAAAATTAGCTCGAACAATTCCAAATACCGAATACAACCCAGAACAATTTCCAGGATTAGTTTTAAGAATTAAAAAGCCAAAATCTGCAGTTCTCGTATTTTCTTCAGGGAATCTAGTATGCACAGGAACAAAATCAATAGCTCAAGTAAAGGAAGTTATAGATCAAGTAATTAAGATCTTAAGAAAAATTAGCGTTAAAGTAACAGATAAGCCTAAAATCACAGTCCAAAATATTGTTGCATCGGGAAATATTAATATGATGCTCAATCTAAACTATTTATCATTAGAATTAGAAAATACAGAGTATGAACCCGAACAATTTCCAGGATTAGTCTATAAATTGGATAATCCTACCGCAACATTCTTATTATTCAGCAACGGTAAACTAGTTTGCACAGGAACTAAAAATAATCAGCAATTAAACGAATCAATGGAACAATTGATTAAAGTTCTAAAAGAAGCTGAAAAAAACAGGTAATTATTTCTTGTAAAAACAATATCCTGAAATATTGAAGGTAATTTTTCCAACAGCAATATTACATTCATTCCAATATCCTTTTCCATAAAGACGTATCATAGGTATTTCAAAAGATGAATAAGCAGGATCACTCATATCACTAATAATTGTTCCAATAACTTTTGAGGGATGCCTCTCCTCAAAATAATATTTCAAGTAGCATTCGGCTATATCCATATTTAAATTTTTATCCAAACCAGTTTTCTGGTTGAACAAACAAACTCCATTAGCTTTAGGCAAAATAAATTTATGTTGAGCAGTTTGCAATGTATTTAGAGAATTTGCTGCAATAATGCGCTCCATAATAAAATTATAATTTTCCACACCAGCTAATTCAAAAAGAGAAATATTCTTAAAACATTCGATTTCTACTGGTTCTCCAATAAAAATATGGTGTTTTTCAGTTAATGATTTTTCTAAATCTGTAACCGTATAACGGAACATTCATATTGATCATAAATCAAAATTTAAAGATATCTATACTCCTGTATAAGTTTTGCTCTAAACAACTAAAACGATAAATACTTATAAATTATTAGAGTATTCTAATTAAAGATGGTATCAGTTACAGAAGAGTTGATAGAAGAGGCGAAATTATTTTTTGACACCTATAAAAAAGAAATCGGAGATAGTGTCAGGAAAGGAAGAAAAGTAGTTTTTGTCAATTTTGATGACCTAGCCTCAACTTCCCCAATGTTAGCAGAAGCAATTATGTCAAGTCCGGAAGAAATGCTGCAATTATTGGAAACTGCATTAGAAGAGACAGGTTTAATAAAAATTCCAAGAATTAGATTCAATAATTTACCAGAAACGCAAAAAGTAAAGATAAGAACCATTAGAGCAAATCATTTGAATAAATTAATATTTTTTGAGGGATTAGTTCGTCAAGCTTCAGAAGTAAGACCTCAAGTTGTAAACGCTAAATTTGAATGTCCTTCATGTGGAACAGTTATTTCAGTTCTCCAAATAGAAAAAAAGTTTCGGGAGCCATCTAGATGTTCATGTGGAAGAAAAGGAGCATTTAGATTAATTTCAAAAATAATGGTAGACGCACAACGATTAGTAATTGAAGAATCACCAGAATCATTAACGGGAGGAGAACAGCCACGAAGAATGAATGTCTTTTTGAATGAAGATATGGTTGAACCAATTATGGAGGAAAAAACGACGCCAGGAAGCAAAGTAAGAGTATTAGGCATATTAAAAGAAGTTCCAGTTCCCTTACCCTCTGGATCCATTTCTACGCGGTTTGATTTAGCTATTGAAGCAAACAACGTAATCCCATTAGAAACAACTTATGAAGAGTTAGATATAACTGAAGAAGATGAACGCCAGATTCAAGAACTAGCCGAAGATCCTGAAGTATTCAGAAAATTGCGCGAAAGCATTGCACCTAGTATTTGGGGATATGAGGAAATTAAAGAAGCATTAGTTTTACAAATGTTCGGCGGAGTCAGAAAAATAAGCGATGATGGAACAGTATCAAGAGGCGATATTCATTTATTCCTTATAGGAGATCCAGGAGTTGCAAAATCCGTCACCTTAAAATTTATTTCCAATATTGCGCCAAAAGGAAGATACATTGTAGGTAAAGCAGCCACTGGAGCAGGAATAACCGCAACAGTTATCAAAGATGAATTTCTCAAAGGATGGTCGCTCGAAGCAGGAGCAATGGTTTTAGCAAATAAAGGAATAATCTGCATTGACGAAATTGAAAAGATGGATCCTCAAGACAGAAGCGCGATGCATGAAGCACTTGAACAACAAACCGTCACAATTTCAAAAGCAAACGTACAGGCAACACTTCGTGCAGAAACCTCAGTACTCGCTGCAGGAAATCCAAAATTCGGAAGATTTGAACCAACACAATCAATTACCGAACAAATTGACTTACCTCCAACATTAATTAATCGTTTTGATTTAATATTTATTTTACGTGACCTGCCAAATAAAGATCAGGATAATGCAATCGCTACACATGTTTTGAACATGCATCAAATGAAAGGAGTTAAACCAGACATTGATATTGAGTTATTTAAAAAATATATTGCATTTGCAAAACAAAAAATATTCCCTAAGCTAACGGAAGATGCGGTCAATGAAATTAAAGGATTTTATGTTAAAATGCGACGCATGAGTATAGAAGGGGAATCAAGATCGATCTCAATTTCAGCTCGACAACTACAAGGACTAGTACGTCTAGCCGAAGCCCATGCAAAATCAAGGCTATCCGCAACAGTAGATCAACAGGATGCAGATGTTGCAATTCGTTTAACAAAATACTACCTAATGCAAGTCGGTTATGATCCTGAAACAAAAACCTTCGATATAGACAGATTTTCTTCGAAAATTTCTTCAAACAAAAGAAACAAAGTTATTCTCCTAAAAGAAACATTAAAAAGAATGGAAGAAAAATTTGGAAAACAAATTCCTATGGAAGAAATCAGAAAAGAACTACCAGATTTAACAGATCTGGAATTTGAAGATGCAATTGAAAAACTTAAAAAATCCGGCGACGTTTTTCAGCCTAAGCAAGGATTCTTGCAAGATGTACAAAGCAGATGATTAGCCGACACAAAAAATAATTAAATTTTCTTAAACAAAATATCTGCTTTTTTTATTGTATTTCCTTGATAAGCTTTCTTAATATTTTCATATGAAATTTCAAAATCTAAATGCCGTGCAATTTTCTCACTCGTCTCAGGAATAAAAGGCCACAACAAAATAGCAATTGCTTTAATGCTGTCAATTAATTCGTATAATATTTTATCTTTATCTGTAGTCTCTGATTCCCATGGCTTTTTTTCCTGAATATATTCGTTGCACTTATCAATAAATGAAAAAATTGTTGACAATGCCTTATCAATTTCTAAATCTTCCATTTTTTTCTCAATCTCCTTCAATGCCAATTTTTTTATTAATTTATTTTCAATTTTTTTAATTCCATTTTTTTCAGCTGAACTAGTTACGCGAGAAAACAAATTTCCTAATTTATTCGCTAACTCATTATTATGTTTTTCTATCAATTCCTTTTCAGAAAAATCACCATCCTGTCCGAATGGGGTCTCTCGAAATAAAAAATACCTTGCAGAATCAACTCCAGCGATTGCAATAAGCTCGTCAACATTTATTACTTTTCCTCGTGATTTTGAAATTTTTTCTTTATCAAAAGTCCACCATCCATGTGAAAAAATCTGTCGCGGAGGTTCAATGCCAGCAGAAAAAAGCATTGCAGGCCAAATAACACAATGAAACCAAGATATATCCTTTCCAACTAAATGTACATCAGCAGGCCAAAATTTTTTAAATTTTTTTTTATCATTTAGATAACCTATACCCGTCAAATAATTTGCCAATGCATCGAACCAAACATAAGTAATATGTTTTTCATCAAAAGGAATAGGAATACCCCACGAAAAACTTGTTCTAGAAATGCTTAAATCCTGCAATCCCTCGCTGACTCTATTAATAATTTCATTGCTTCTAAATTCCGGAGACAAAAATAATTTATTTTTTTTATAATACGATAACAATTGTTTTTGATATTTGCTTAATTTAAAGAAATAACTTTTTTCCTGAAGCTTTTCCAAAGTTTTATGATGAATAGGGCATTTTAATTCAGGCGCATCTTTTTCTGTGTAATATGCTTCACAATCAGTGCAATAATATCCTTCATAAGTTCCCAGATAAATGTCTCCTTTTTTTCGTACAGAGTTCAATAATGACTGAACAACAGCCTCATGTTCTTTTTCAGTAGTTCGTAAAAATCTGGAGTAGCGTATGTTTAATTTTTTCCACGCATCAACAAAAGAAGGTATCAATTCGTCAACAAAAGCCTTGGGCGATTTTCCTTTCTGTCGCGCAGCAAGCTCAATTTTTTTCCCATGTTCATCAGTCCCCGTCAAAAAAAATACTTCTTTTCCCAGTAATGTTTGCCACCGCGCAATAATATCTGCAGCCAAAGTAGTATAAGCATGACCTATATGGGGAATATCATTAGGATAATAAATTGGAGTCGTTATGTAAAATTTCTCTCTTGACATATTCAATTCAGAAATTCGAGCTATAAAAAATTATCTGAAATTAATCAACCAACTACTAATCTTATTAATCCGCCTTCTTCTGTAACCCTGCCAATAAATGGCTTCAAAACTCCATGATACAGAATAATTGCTTCTTGTGAGGGTATTTCCAGCAAATCCTCTAAAACTTTAACGTAATACTCATCAGGAAAATTTTTACCTTTTTTCAACCCATAAACAATTGCCTTTTCTTTTGTATTATATTCTTCATTCAATTTTGACAATAAGGGCTCAGCTTCTTTAGGATATGTAATTTGAAACCATTCCACTGCTTGAGTATAGGTATACTTCTTTTTCTTTTTTTCGTGGGTTAATTTTACGATTGCATAAGACGAAGGAGCTTTTTTATTCGCATTTAACAATGTTGAAAGTAACCGTGCATTCCTTTTCTCTCGTCCAATCATTTTAGATCCATAACTCGCTAATATTCTTCCAATCGCACTACTCGCTACTGTTTCTTCAAGTATTTGCTTAAAATTCAATTGATCTAAATCAATTTTCCTTCGCCATCAACACGAAAACAAAACATAAATAATAAATAGATAGTGTCTAAAAAATACAAAAGTCATGTATATACAAAATATATACGTATATACCATGTATATACAGAAAAATTTATATACCTGTATATACATTATATATACAACTCTGAAAGGGATAAAGAGGTGCACTAAGGGATTTTTCCCTTAGTGTCTTAAAATATAATTGTTTTTCAATATATTCTAAAACAAACAATTATGAAACGAAAATTCGATGCGAAGATTAGGAAAGTGGGAAATTCATTTGTAGTAACAATTCCCAAAGATACAATTGATCGATTTGAATTACAAGAAGGAGATTTTATCGCCGTGGACTTGGATCCAGAAGACGTAAAAAAAGAAAAATGATAAATAAAAGAGGGGTGATTGCACGAACAACACTAGTAATTGCAATTGTCGTCTTATCACTCACCCTTGTATTCTATATGGGAAAACTTCAAGAGAATAATCCTAAAAAAATAACTGGATTTGTAATGAATAATGAAACTAACGAATCTGAAATTCAACAAAGCCCTTTTACAGAAAAAACATATTCAATAACCTCCTATTTTGTCTACATTTTTTTGTTTACAACAATCTCAGTATTAATAGTAAGTTTATTGGTAAGAATATTTATCCCAAAACTAAAAAATTATACATGATCAATAATTTCTTTTCGTACCTTACTCGTGTATTTACTAGCAAGATGTAAAGGTTCAGGACGTTTATGAGGAATAACGACTAACTTCTTGCTTAGTTCATATGCTGTCTTTACAGAAATATTGTGTCCAGGACTAACATATAATGGGCTGCTGCCAATTTTTACAAGCAAAACCTTACCAACCCTTTTACCTTTTTTTAAAATATCGCTATTATCTTTATCATTTTCTACATCACATTCTATAACTCCGCTTGAAACTCCGATAGTAGGAATTCCAGTAACCAAACCAAAATGACTTGCTAAACCTAATCGAGGATGAATAATGCCCTGACCAGAAATAAAAACAACATCAGGTTTTTCATTTATTTTTTCAAAAGCTGCAATCATCGACGGCAATTCACGATAATTTCTAAAACCTGAAACATAAGGAAATTTAGCTTTTTCAAAAACATACGCTCGATCAATTATTTCATACTGAGAATCACAGACAATAAAACAACAAAGAATTTTATTATTAATAAAAATAGTGTCAAAAGCGCCAAACCTTTCAGCAAGAGAAATATCAAAAGAATCTTTTACAACAATTCCCTTAGCTAGTTTTTCCTGCTCCTTCTCCAATTTATAAAAATTAATATGATATCTCTTTCCAATTTCTTGTTTTCTTGATTCAAAATCTTTGTCCATGCCTCTTTTCTAATGTCTACTCAAAATCAATATAAATATTTTATCGTGCCATAATCACCATCCAAAAACTTTTAAATAAACACTTGTTATATAAAAGTATGTTCGAGAAAAAATGTTCGCAATGTGGAAATAAAATAAAAACTGCATTTGAGTTTTGCCCATCATGCGGCAAGAATTTAAACTCGCAATACGATAAAGAAGATTTTGGAATATTAGGCAAAAATGACGTTACAGAAAGCGATATGCCAATGTCAAAAACTCCATTTATTGAAAGATTCGTTGATAACGCAATGAAAATATTAGAACGTCAAATGAAAGATTTGCAAAAAGAGCTCGTTAAAGATGTAAAAGCCCCAAAAGAGGGAAGAAAATTGAATATTCAATTTTATATAAATGGTAAAAAAGTGTTTCCAGAAAAAAAAGAGATTGAAAACGTGAGGCAATTGCGAGTAATAAATAATAAAGACATCCAAGATAAATTAAGAAAATTTTCAAACTTACCAAAACAGGAGCCAGAATCAAAATTAAAGCGATATTCAGGAAGACTTATTTATGAAATCTCGGTTCCAGGCGTTAAATCAGTCGAAGATATTTTAATCAATGAGTTAGAAAGTTCAATCGAAATTAAAGCATTATCAGAAGAAAAAATTTATTCAAAAAATTTGAACATCAAACTACCGATTATAAAATACAATTTAAAAAAAGACATATTAATATTAGAATTAAAAGATATGTAGACAAATATTTATATAAACAAATCTTTTTAATTATATATATCCTAGTATAAGAGGTGAAATATGAGTTGGTTTACAAAAGAAGAAAAAATTCCGGATTTGCCAGATAGCAATGAATTGCCAAGGCTTCCTGACTTGGCATTGCCGAAAAAAGAGAATGACGCATTTGTTCCTAGTCTTTCAAATTATCTTCCAACACTTCCTGAACCTAACATCTCAACTACAGTTCATAATGATATGCAAAAATCAAGGTTTGATGTTCCTCCTGAAAAATCAGTTATGATGATTCCTGAATCGAAAGCAATTCGCCCATCAATAATGCCATCATTTGAACCAGTGACCGAACAAAAAGCACCTCCAAAAATATCTGCATCCATGGCTCCGAGTAAATTTGAAACCAAAAAATCAAAAACAGCAGAACCAATCTATGTCCGTTTAGATAAATTTCAAGAAACACAAGATTCAATTCGAGAAATTAAAGAAAAGTTAGAAGATATTGAAAAAAATCTTTCTAAAATTAAAGATATCAAAGATCGTGAGGAAATTGAATTAAATGAATGGGAACGCGAAGCTCAATTAATTAAATCTAAATTGAATGCTATTGATTCTAATTTGTTTAGCAGTTTATAATGGAATATCGGCATGTTAAGATTGATTATGTCGACGCACTTGACACAAAAAAAACAATTTTAAACTGCGAAATTGGAATTCTTAATTCATTGCGCAGGCTCAAAAATTATAAAAATTTAAGAAAGAGGGAATTAGCTTTAAAAAAAGAATTAAAGGAAGATATCGATTTTGTGTATAATAAAATTAAGATAACTCTCGGAAATTTGCCACAGCAGCAAAATTACAAAAATAATAAAGATGAAATTAATTGGGATATTAACGAACCTAGAGAAATAATAAAAGAATTAGAAGATATTAAAAGAAAACTTGAGCGGCTACAAAATTAATTACTTTAGACCAATGAATTTTTTGGAGAACATTTAAAAATTGTTAGCCATTAATAAATTATGGAATATTCCTCAAGAATTGCAAAAGCAGGTTTAGATATTAAAGCAATTAAATTAAATCCTGAAAATCCTTTTCTCTGGGCATCGGGATATCGAATGCCAATCTATAACGATAACCGGTTATTTTTATCACATCCTGAACATCGGGAATTAATTCTTCAAGCATTCGAACAAGAATTATTTTTTGAAGGATTTTTTCACGATCAAGAGCAATTTATTGCAGGAACTTCCACTGCAGGAATTCCGTGGGCCTCAATACTTTCCGACAGAAGAAAGAAACCCCTTATTTATATTAGAGATAAACCAAAAGATCATGGATTAAAAAATCAAATAGAAGGAATTGATGCTGAAGCAGATTTGAACAATCATAGAGGTTACGTTATTGAAGATCTTATTTCAACAGGAGGAAGTTCAGCAAAAGCAGTACAAGCGGTAAGAAACGCAAAAGGTAATTGCAACCATTGTTTTTCAATTTTTAATTATGGGCTTGACAAATCGATTGAAGAGTTTGATAAATTAGATCCCATCTGCAAAGTCAAATCATTGTTAACATATGAAAATTTACTAGATATTGCCAAAGAAACTAAATATATCAACGAAGATAAAATAAAAGCTTTAGAAGAATGGAGAGCAGATCCCTTTGGATGGGGAGAAAAAAATGGCTTTCCGAGGGTTGAGAAAAAACAATGACGCAAACATTTAGAGAAAAATGGCTTGAAGTAGTAGAAAGAAAAAATTCAGTATTATGCGCAGGATTAGATCCAGCAGAATTTGAAATGGGAAGAGAGAACGAAGGGCTTGCTCAAGATATTACCAAAGAAGTGTGGGCTTTTAATTATATTAAAGCGGTTGCGCCGTATTGTGCGGCGGTAAAACCGAATGTTCAGTATTGGAAAAATGATCATGATATGCTTGATCTTCAGAGCTTAACTGCTCATGCTCATAATCACGATCTTCTTGTTATCGATGATTCTAAACTTGCAGATATTGGTTCAAGCAATGATGCGGGCATGTATCATACTCAACATAAAAAAATTGATGCAGTAACTTTGGCATGCTTTGCAGGTAATATGCAAGAAGCGGCAGAACAAGTAAAGAAGAGAAATCTTGGAGGTATCCATATGTGCTTGATGAGTAATCCCGAATATGCGCAAAAGAAAAATAACTTGGTGCAGATTTCTTCTGAACATGAACAATTTTATTCAAATGATATTGTCTTGTATCATCAAGCAATAGCTCATGTCAAACAATATATTCAGTTAGCTTTTGATGCGCAAAGATTTGGATTAGAAAGTATTGTGGTGGGCGCGCCAAGCAAGAAAAATCATATAACCGAAGAAGAATTAAAAAAAGTACGAGAGTATGCAGGAGATAAAATGCTTGTCCTTTTACCGGGAGTAGGTGCGCAGGAAGGAGAGGCAGGAATTATTTGGAAGTATTTTCATAAAGACCATGTTATCGTAAATGTTGGAAGAGATTTGATGTTTCCTAACGGATCAGTTTCAACGCCTGGAGATCAGGGAAAAAAAGCACACTATTATCGAGACATGCTTAATGAATTAAGAGGTTCTAAGGCTTATTGATCTCGTCACATTTTTAAATATCTTTCTCTTACCTTTTTTATGAACAGAAAGCAGCTAATTAAAAAATATATAGAATACTTCAAAAATAAAGGGCATAAAGAAATACCGAATGCTTCATTAATTCCGGCCAACGATCCAACAGTTTTATTTACCACAGCAGGAATGCATCCATTAGTTCCGTATTTATTAGGACAAAAACATCCATTAGGAAAAAGACTAGTGAACGTACAAAAATGCATAAGAACGCAAGATATCGACAAAGTTGGTGATGAAACTCATTTGACTCTGTTTGAAATGTTAGGTAATTGGAGTTTAGGTGATTACTGGAAAAAAGATGCCATAACATTCTCATTTGAATTTATAACAAAAGAATTAAAGATTCCTGTAGACAGGTTGGGAATAACTTGTTTTGGAGGAGATAAAAGAGTACCTCAAGTTCCTAAAGATACTGAAGCAGCAAAAATTTGGCTTTTATTAGGAATACCAAAAAATAGAATAGCACTTTTAGAAGGAGGAGTTTTAGAGAGTAAGAAAAACTGGTGGGGACCAGCAGGAGTTACTGGACCATGCGGACCGGATACCGAAATGTTTTTTTGGAAAGCAAAAACTAAACCTCCAGAAAAATTTGATCCTGAAAATAAAAATTGGGTTGAAATCTGGAACAATGTTTTGATGCAATATGAAAAAGACGGGTCAGGATACAATGAAGCAAATCAAAAAAATATTGATACGGGAATGGGTGTTGAACGAACAGCTGCAGTTCTAAATGATTTAGATGATGTATATCAAACAGATTCATTTTTACCTTTGATAAAAACTATTGAAAAAATTTCAGGGAAAAAATATAAAGGAAATGAAAAGGCAATGAGAATTATCGCAGATCATGTAAAAGCCAGCATTTTCATTATTGCCGACGGAATTTTGCCTAGTAACTCAGAACGAGGATATGTATTAAGAAGATTAATAAGACGCGCAATTAGATACGGAAGAAATATAGAGCTAAAAAATTTTATAACGAATATTGCAAAACCAGTTTTTACTATCTACGATGATTACACTTTTGATAAAAACAAAATATTAAAAGAGTTAGAACAAGAAGAAAAGAAATTTCTTGAAACTCTAGAAAAAGGCATGATTATGTTCTCAAAATTAATTAAAGAAAAAAAAGTTCTTTCAGGCAAAGATGCATTCTTATTATATCAAAGCTATGGATTTCCTATTGAAATAATTAAAGAGTTAGCTGATGAAAAAAATATTTCCTTAGATATAAAAGAATTTGAAGCTGAAGAAAAAAAACATCAAGAGCTTTCTCGAACAGCAACAGAAGTTTTCAAATCAGGATTGGCTGATGCAAGCGAAGAAACAACCAGATTACATACTGCAACACATTTACTAAATGAAGCGTTAAGAAAAATTATGGGTGAAGACGTAAAACAGCGAGGATCTAATATTACACCCGAAAGACTTAGATTTGATTTTTCATTTCCCAGAAAATTAACTGAAGAAGAAATAAAAAAAGTAGAGCAGTTAGTTAATGATAAAATAAAACAATCACTAAATGTAAAAAGAGAAGAAATTCTTTTAGAACAAGCATTTAAATCTGGAGCACAAGCAGAATTTGGTCATAAATATCCAGAAAAAGTTTCTGTTTATACAATATCCGATCCAAAGGAAAAAAAAGGATGGTTTTCTAAAGAAATTTGCACAGGCCCCCATGTTGAAAACACCGCTGAAATCGGCCACTTTGAAATTATAAAAGAAGAAGCTTCTGCCGCAGGGATTAGAAGAATAAAAGCTATCGTTTCAAATAAATAAATTTTTAAACCCTAAAAGTACACTAAAATATGATAACTTCATTATGGATGATTATGGCCATCATTTTTCTAATAATGACAGGTATAGCTTTAGCTGTATTTTTATTTATCTTTTGGATCCTAATGATTATTGACGCTGCAAAGAGGAAATTCAAAAATGAAAATGAACGAGTTATATGGATTCTTATCCTAGTATTTTTAGGAATGCTGGGAGCTGTAATATATTATTTTGCAGTGAAAATAAATAACAGAAAATAACATGACACAAGAAAATTATTATTTACCTCAAGCAGAGGATAGCATTATTAAAAAGATTCGCGAAAATGGGTGGAACATCTATAATTCTGCTAATTCTAGTGAAAGAGGAGCCGATGAAATAATAAGTGCAGGACCTGTAGAACATTTACAATTATTGGAAAGATATGCATTAATGCCCCTAGTTCAAGATGCTAAAAATCCTAAAAAAGTATTTGAAGCTCTTGAAAAATTTGCTCTAAATAATAATAGACAAACTCCGACAATAAGGATTAAGTATGAAAGATATCCTTGGACAGGATTTATTCCTCGAGAACAGGATTTAAAAGTAAATACCATTATAGGCCATTATATTAGTTATGAAGAATTTGTAAAAGCTTTGGATAGTATTCAAGATATACGCAAGTGGATCATTTAAAATACCCCCTAATTAGTTTCCCGTCAACTTCTATAGGAATTTCTTCTCCGTTAATTTCGTGATAGCGATCTAATAAAGTATTTTCATTATAATAGCCGGTTTTTTCTTCGAGTTGTGATGAAAGATGTTTAATTTTCATTTCCTGTGTTGCTCGATAGGAAGCCCATCTTTTGTTTCGGTCATTATTATCACAATCAGATTTGCATATTGTAAATAAATAAGAAAATAAAATTATATATAAAACTGATTTTCGAGATATTCAAATTTCACCACCAGATCGGTCCATAAAATTAAAAATATAATTTGTTTTATAAATATTTAGATTTTTCATCTAGACTAATGAGAACCTTACAACCAGCATTAAGATACATTCTATCACCTGTCCTCCCCCTTTCTCTCAGCTGCTGGTATCCATCAGGCGATAAATAAATAAAATATTCTTGGACCTTATCAACATACACATGCGAAGGTTTAGTTTTAAGCTCGACGTATAATTGTTCTCGACCAATTGACTGTACAAATAATGAAAATGGAAATTCTCCAAGAAAAGCGTCATTATCATGCACGCGAATCTTTCCCTCAAGTTTTTCAGTTAAAAGACGAGAGATTTCATCAGCACTTAATTGAATGTATAATTCCCATCCAACAGAACTAGCTTTCATACAATATAAATTCCAGGTTTTCCAGGCTTTGTTTTTCCAGATTTTTGTTCAGGATCAAATTTGTTTTTATCATTAACCGCAAAAACACTGACCTTTTTTCCGATCTTAATTGATATTCTTTCAGAATTATAAAAACTAACTTCATTCGGCAAAGCATACAAATAAATCTGTTCCCCTTCCTTCTCTTGTTTCTCGCGCATGATTTTCAAAATATTCATAACATCATTAACAACTTGATTCACGGCTTCGTCTTGTTTCTCGATTGTTTGATCAATTTTTGTTTCATCAGCTTCCGGCCATGATTCTAAAGAAATAAAACCTTTATTTCCTAATTTTTCCCACAATTCTTCACTGACATGCGGACAAAATGGATGTAGTAATTTCAAATAGATTCCAGCATCCTTCGTACTAATTGTTTCCTCATTTAAAATGTCAAATAATTCTCTCAAGCGTATTACAGCTAGGTCGTATCGAAAATTACTAATGTAAGCGGTAATTTCTTTTGTGTATTTATGCATTTTACTTTCAGCTCGTTTCGACGTTTTTCCTGATTTAAAATGAGCAAAGTAATCAATAATTTTTTTTATGAACTTTACACTCCCTTCAACACCGGCATTGCTCCATGCTTTGTCGCTTTCGGGAGAAGCATTGGAAACCAAGAATAACCTCGTCGGATCAACGCCGTATTTTTTAGCAGCTTCATTAAGTAACACCACATTGCCTTTAGATTTTGACATCTTTTCATTATTTTCACCTAAGATAAAACCTTGATTAAATAATTTGACAGCAGGTTCATCAAATTTCAATAAACCAATATCTCTTAAGAATTTAGTATAAAATCTAAAATAAATGTCATGCATCGTTGCGTGCTCCTTCCCACCAATATAAATATCAATAGGCATCCAATAATCAGTTTTTTTTGTATCAAATATTTTTTTATCATTTTTTGGATCACAATATCTCAAAAAATACCAGCTCGAATTTACAAATGTATCCATAGTATCAGTTTCTTGTCGTGCTAGAGATTTACATTTCGGACAGGAGATTTCAATAAAAGGTTTATAATTAACTAACGGATTTTTTGTGCTGTTAAATTTAATATCTTCAGGTAATTTTACGGGCAAATCTTTTTCAGAAACAGAAACAATACCGCATTTATCACAATAAACAATAGGAATAGGAGTTCCCCAAAATCTTTGGCGAGAAATCAACCAATCCTTAAGTTTATAATTTACAGCTTTCCTTCCTAATTTTTTTTCAACTAAATAAATAGTGATATGTTCTTTTGCCTCTTCAGTATCTAAACCATTAAAGTCTTCAGAATTAATTAAAATTCCAGGACCAGGGTGAATCAATAATTCTTTGTAGAAATCATTTTTTGCTAACCAGCTATAAACATTTTCAGGATTATTTTTTGGAATTTCTCCATTAAATATCATCCCATATTTATCTATAATATCGTTAGTTTTTTCGTTTAACTCCATTTCCTCAATCTTGCCATCTTTGTGTTTGAAAATAAAGTAAAATCCTTTTTTTGTGGTAAACTCATTCCAAAAACCAGCTTTCATATTTTTGCGGATAAACGCTTTATAATCTTCTAATTTATCAGGGGGAATCTTGATTTTAAAGAAACCAGATTTTGTTTTTTCAATTATAGTAATACCTATTTTTTTTATATCCTCTTCATTTATGCCCATAACATAACTATAACTCTCGTCGCTTTTTTTCAATAAAACAGGCTTAATTGGAATATCATACTTTTTTGCAAACTCAAAATCTCTTGGATCATGTGCAGGTACTGCCATGATCATTCCAGAACCATAATCAGCAATGACAAAATTACTGGCATAAATTGGTACTTTTTCTCCATTCAATGGATTACGCGCATAACTACCAGTAAAAACTCCCTCTTTTCCCAGCTTATCCATATCTTCCTGCTTGGTACTTGTTATTTTTTTCAAGAATTTTTGTGCAACAGTTTTCTGTTTTTCAGTTATAAAATCCATCAATTGAGGATGCTGTGCACTTATCACCATAAAAGTTACTCCAAAAATAGTATCAGGTCTCGTCGTGAAAATTGGAAAAGTTTCCAAACATTGCTGCAAAACAACATGCTCTTCTTTACCGCTAATATGATTATTCTCCGCAGTAAAATCAAGTATCTCTCCACCAAAATGCTGTTGCAATGTTTCAGCTCTTTCTTGAGGGGCTGCACTATCATTCGTTGCACGAAGAATTTTTATCTTTGAAACATTTTTTTTAATTTTCTCAAAATCAAATTTCCAATCAAACGTTTTTTCAAACGATCTTTTTTTATCTAAAAACTTAGGCTCAGAAAATCCTGCAGCTAAAACCAATTTTCTTATGGGCTTCTTAACTTTTTCCAAAACTTTCAATGCGATCACACTTCCCAAACTATGCCCCAATAAAACAGTCTGTTCATCAAACTTACAATTTTTTAAAACAAAATCCACCTGTTCAGAAACGTCGGGATTATTCGTATTCGGTAAAACGGGAACCTGAACTGTGTATCCTCTTTTTTCCAATTCTTTTTTCAACCATGGAAAAAAATTCTCTTTAGGAGAACTAGTATAACCGTGCAATAAAATAAAATTTGGCCTTCGTTCAGTTTCAATTTCAAATATAATCTCAGTCCCATGACTTTTACCAATCCAATTTCTTTGTGCAGTTTTGATAAATTCAGGCCATTCAAGCTTTTCAAGATTAGAATATAATTCATCAGCATAGGAAGTCGTTCTAAAAAACCATTGTTCTAGCTGTTTTATTTCTACAGTAGTTTCCTCATGCCTCCAACATTTTCCATTTTGAACTTGTTCATTTGCTAATACAGTATTACATTTTGGACACCAATTAACTGGAGATTTTTTTCTATATGCGAGCCCTTTTTCAAACATCTTGAGGAAAATCCATTGATCCCATTTGTAAAAATCTGGTTTGTGTGTTTCAATCATTCGGTTCCAATCATAACTATAACCGAACGTTTTCATCTGACTCTTGAAATTTCGAATAGCCTCTTCAGTAAATTTTTTCGGATGACTTTGTGCTTGTATTGCCGCATTTTCAGCAGGAAGACCAAAAGAATCAAATCCCATGGGATATAACACATTAAATCCTTGCATTCGTTTGAATCGCGCATATATATCTCCGACGGTGTATATAAAAGAATGGCCAACGTGTAAGCCGCTACCAGAAGGATAAGGAAATTGTTCTAACACATAATACTTTTTCTTTTTAGAACTCTCAGAAACTTGGAAAATTTTTTTCTTCTCCCATCTCTCTTGCCACTTCTTCTCTATCTGATAAAAATCCATGTCCTTCACTTCAGCCATATATACTCATAGAGGGATTAGTTTAAAAAGTTTTAACTTAATCAAATGGAGGATAGCTATGATCACTACCGATTATTCTCACCTCAGTCATATTACCTCGTGCACGAAGATAATTAGTTAACAATAAATGAATAGTTTCCTCGACACTTTCTGTTCCAATTTCTTTAGAATACTTTCTTAAACTCTCTTCAATCGATTCAGGAATGCTGACATTAATTCTACCCTCAGATTCTTGATTTTCCCATTCCAAATCTCTAAATAATCCGAATTTATCTTCAAAATTATTTTCAAGCATAAAAAAATAAATAGCAATAGATTAAAAAATCTTTGTAAATATTTATTAATACAAAATTAGTTTATCACCTATGAAAAATAGCTGGATAATAGTATTAATAATCTTAATTTTAATAAATATAGGCTTATTATTCTATTTTTTAACACCCAAAGAAGATAAAGAATCTCAAGGGTTGGTGGTAATTGACAACAAAAAGATAAGCTATGAAGAAGGTCAACAATGCACAACAACTAATGAATGCCAATCCGGTTTGATTTGTTGCCATAAAGATCCTGCAGTAGAGAATAATGGCATTTGTACTAACGATCTCAGCTGCCCAAGACCATAATATGAAACTACTATTCAAATTTCGCTACCCAAAACTAGCAATACTACTACTCTGTTTTTTTGTTTCATTCTATATATTTAGTAATCCTCTAGTCAAAAATAAAATCCAATTAGCTGATAATTACTTAGGCATGTTCATCGCTGGAATATTTTTTTCATTTGGATTTACAGCTCCATTTTCTGTCGGTTATTTTTTAACTTTAGATCCACAAAATATTTTTATCGCGGCATTTATCGGTGGTTTAGGCGCATTATTATCTGATTTACTTATTTTTAAGATCATAAAATTATCTTTCATAGATGAATTTAATAGGCTTAAAAAAACAAAGGCGATTAAAGAGATAAATTATCTCCTCTCACAAAAACCACTCGCACGATTCAAAAATTATATGTTATTTGCGCTTGCAGGCTTCATTATCGCCTCTCCATTACCCGACGAATTAGGAGTTAGCATGCTTGCAGGACTGACAAAAATAAAAACTCATGTTCTCGCCATAATAAGTTTCATTATGAATACCTTAGGAATTTTTATTTTACTCTCGATTTAATAAAGAACACATAATTTTATTAACGTGAAATCATAAATTTTTTTATGATGCAAATAAATGAGGCGCATAGTAAAATTCTTGCAGTAATCCAAAGAAGAGGACCTTGTTTACCGATTCACTTTGCAAAAGAATTGAACTTAAGTACTCTCTTTATTTCCGCATTCTTATCTGAATTAGTGGATGATAAAAAAATAAAAATCAGCAGTCTCAAAGTAGGAGGATCACCAGTATATTTTTTAGCAGGACAAGAATCAAAGGTTGAAGATTTTTATAATTACATGCATCCAAAAGAAGCAGAAGCATTTTTATTATTGAAAGAAAGAAAAATAATAAAAGATAGAGAACAAGAGCCTGCGATTCGCGTGGCATTACGATTAATAAAAGATTTTTCCTTTGGTTTTATGGTAGATAACGAATTATACTGGCGTTTTCACGACACAATCGAAGATGATGCCAGAAATAAGGTCTTATCCTGGAAGTTCAAGCCAGAAGTAAAACAAGAAATAAAAGAACCGGAAACTCCAAAAAAATCAGAACCAATCATTGAGATAGCAAATTCTCCTAAACTAGAAATAAAAGAAGTAATTCAAGGAAAAAAACCAGTTGCGAAAAAGCTGAAAGAAAATAATTTTGAAACAATTAAAACATTTGAAAATCCTTTAGTTATTCCAGAAAAAATAAAAGAGATAAAGGTTAGGCCAAAATCGTCATTTGTAATTAAAGCAACAGAATACATTGAAAAAATTGGTTTAAAAATTATTGAGGAAAAAGAATACAAAAATAAAGAACTGTTATGCATAACCGAAATAAAATCGCAATTAGGAAGTATTCACTTTTACACTCTTGCAAAAGACAAAAAATCCATAAGCGAATCTGATTTCATTGCCTTGTTGTCTAATGCTCAAAAAATTCCTCTACCAGCATTCCTGCTCTACACAGGATCAATAAGCAAAAAAGCCAGTGAATATCTCAAGAAATACTCCTCTATTCTTAAAGCAAAGAAGATTGAATTGTAACAAAAATACTGCAGTGCATTAAAAATACGCAGGCATTCTGATCACCATAAAAATTTAAAACAATAATATTTAAAAAGACATATTCTAAATATTACTATTGGACATCAGAAATGGGAAGAATAAAATCTAAACTGGTCAAGAGAACAGCAAACACGTTGATCTTAGAGGAAAATAGCTTTACTGACAAGTTTGATGATAACAAAGAAATTCTCAAAGGACTGATCCCAAGTAAAAAGATACGAAACCAAACTGCTGGATTTATTGCACGAAAAGTAAAAAGGCAAAAGCTAGAAAAAAAGTAAAGAGCAATCATGGCAGAAGAAAAGGAAACAGAGAACAATAAAGAAACGTCAGTGAACGACAAAGACAATATAATTTTCGTAGGTGTAAAACCTTTTATGAACTATGTAACAAGTGTTGTGATGCAATTCCAAAATAAAGGGCAGGATGAAGTTATTGTTTCCGCGCGAGGAAAATTCATTTCAAAGGCAGTAGATATAGTTGAAGTCGCACGAAGAACCTTTCTCAAAGATGAAAACATAAAAATTGATGACATAAGAATTTCAAGTGAACAATTCGAAAATAAGGAAGGCAAAAGAATTTTTGTGTCGGCTATTGAAATTATTTTAAAGAAATAAATTATTTCCTCTTCTTACTTTTATTTATAGCAAGCTTATCCAACTTCTCCTCAATGCTTTGAACAATTCCATACGTCTTTTTAATGAATATTTTAGAACGTATATCTAATACTATTTTTACAATTAAAAATATAAAATAAATAATAAAAACAATACCTAAAGCCTGAAAAATTGTAACTAAAGTTCCAATTCTGCCAATCATTTCTGGAGGAAGATTCTGGACAAATTCTTGTAACAATAGAGTATCAATAGACATGAAATAAATAAGAAAGAGGGTTTTTTAAGCGTTTGTCTTTGTCCTTTTATTTCATCACGAATTATTTATAAAATTTGTTATAATTAATCGTAAGCTTAACATAAAAAAGTGAGTATGCGAGCTTTAATAATAATTTAAGTTGCCAAAATCGTCATCAAGCGAGTTCATGAGAGTGTCAAGAATTCGTGGCTTGAATAGTGCTGTCAAGTGGCGTGGCTTTTTTGCAAGTTATATCCCAGATTTAAGTCTATTATCTTGTTTGCATAACATCTGACAATTTTCCGCCATAGTTTTTCCGCCTTCATGCCAAGGAGTTATATGGTCTGCTTCCATTCCCTCTATCTTAAAATGTTCTTTACATTTTGGACAAATACCCTCTTGTCTTTCGTATGCCTCTCTCTTTTGATTATCTGTAAAGGCACGAATGTTTAGGTATCTCTCGTTTCTTGTCAAAACATAAGGATAAATACCAGACTTTTTTGTAACATCATCATCTTTCATTAATTCAGTTATCTCTTTTTCCAACTTTTTTGAATCGAGTTTTTTATCTTTAAACTCATTATATAAAACTCCCCAAGAAACAGCTTTCATCTCTTTACGATAGTTGGGGAAGGTAACTTTTACCCAATTTATAACTGCTTGAAAATATAACCATAATTCATTTGCATTAGGTTCATGCTGATGCTTTGACATATAATCCTCTATTTTTCCCTTTGAAATCCAGTCAATAGCTGTTTCTAAATATTCTTGTCGGATTGCAGAACCACTTAAATAATCATCACCTATTTTTGGTCGGCTATTTTTAGAAAAATAGCGTTTGGCATCAGAAACCCATGAACCAGAATAAACAGCATTTCGTAATTCTTGGTCTGTAAGTTCTTCTCCTGCGATGTTAATTGTTTTGAACCATTCTAATTTTTCGCTGTCAGTTCCTGAACACAAATAAATCGTTAGGGGATATTTTAATATCTGTTCTCTTTTGTCTTTGGGTAAATTATGAAACGCTAATCCATTAATTGAAAAGTCACCAAGAACATATTGACAGAGTGAAATTGTTCTCTGCTGTCCATCTATTATTTCAAAAGTTCCATCATCACGAACCGACCAATACATTACATTTAAAGGAAAATCTTTTGTAACAGTATTGATAACTGCGTCACGTTGTTTATCTTTATAAACAAATTCTCTTTGAAAAGGTGGACGAATGTCAAGCTTACCACCGAACCCAACTACACCCGCTTCTGCGTTGTCTTGATAACCTTTTGATAATTCGCTTACTGTAATCTTCTTGAGTTCTATTTTCACAGAATTATATTAAAAACCAATTATTTAAATTTTCTTATTCTTAATCAAAATTCTTGCGTAAATCTTCTTACCCTTGATATAAGGGTATCCATGATTGAATTCATCAATTTTGGTAGTCACCATTTGTCCAATTATTTCAAATTGTTCTGGATTATATTTGTCTAAAAAAGTTACAGGAACACCCATTACGCCCTTATAATCTTTAGGAATATCACTTACTTTATCAACATTTATTGCATTATAATTATCATAATTAGGGTAATCTTTTGAGCTATATGTTTTGTAAAGAATTAAATCATCATGCCTTTTTTCAATATCTAAGTTTGTAAGCCAAACAATACTTCCCATACTAAAAAACTTTTTACCATTCTCAATTTTCTTTCTGGATTCGGTTGTTATTTCGTAATTGTCAGGAACTTGAAACCATTTTGTCCCATTATTATCCACTCCCAACCAGATTTTATTTTCTTTGAGTAATTTAAAAATTTCTTTGTAGGATATTGCATTTTGCTGTGCGAGGATTATAAATTTTTTATCATATTTTATTAATTGTGCAACATATTCTCTGAACAATGAAAAGGGGGGATTGGTAACAACAATATCGGATTGTTTTAACAGTTCAATACATTCTTTACTACGAAAATCTCCATCTCCCTTTAAATGTTTAATTCCTATTTCTTTTGGGTCTGGAATATTGTTTTTATTTTTGTCACCAGTATATTCTAAGTAAATAGCTTTTTCAGATTTGTTTTCACTAAACAAATTCATTTGCCGATTTTTGTAGCATGTAGTAATTAATTTTTTCAATCCTAATTGCTCAAAATTGTATGAAAAATAATGAAAGAAATTACTTACACGAGGGTCATCACAGTTACAAAAAACTACTTTGTTTTTGAAATATGGTTTATAGTGTTTTAACTCTTTTTCAATATCAGTTAGTTGAGTATAAAAATCATCATTCTTTGACTTACTTGCTTTATTGAGGGTTTTATTTAGTGATTTTTGTTCCATTTAAACTGCCTCTGCCGTTTGAGGCATTTTAGTTTTCCAAAAAACAGACCACCTTTCCTTGTCACTAATACACCTTAAAGCTGTATCTTCTTTCTCTGGATAAGCTGTTTCTAATATGGCATCATTAAGCATATCAAAATCTTCTTGCTGTCCACGATGGTTAGCCCATTGAATTGCTTGGAATGGCGTAAGTCCTTCAGATACTTTAACGCTTTCTAAAAATTCTCTCGTTATATTTCTACCATCCCAAAATTCCTGTTCTGCTGATAAGTTGTAACCGCCAATTATTTTATCATACCTCATAATCTCGTCTGGAGTTTTATTTTTGATTTGCTTTATGATTTCAGATGGCAAATTTTTAATATTTATTTGCCTTTCAGAGAAAATATCAAATCCAAAACATCCATAAGCGAAACTGCCTGAAACATTTGAGAAACTGCGTTGTATCTTTCCGTAATTCAAAGCCAAAAGTAATGGTGCTTCATCTCCAACTTGTAACATAGAGTTGCGTAGCTTTATTTTCATTAAATTTGTAAATGTATTGTTATCGTTAATATTGTAACATTGCATCCCGATTAATTTTGAGTGTTCAAACTCGTAATTAAATATGGCTTCAAACTTTTTCGTGTCGTGTTTAGAATAGAAAATAACTACTAATACTTGGCTTGGATGTAATATTTTTTCTGCGATAGCTTTCCTTATTTTCCATTCATCTAACGATGCTGTGGGTGGAATTGAATAAGGAACGAGAGGCAGACCTCTATAAACTAAATCTTGAAAGTCGCCCTCTGCTTCGGAAAAGTCAAGAGCTAACCATTGCTTTTCTGTTCGTTGTTGGAATGGTAAATAAAATCTCTTTTGTTTTTTAGCGTGTTCTTTGCTTTCTTCTAATCCGTCAAAGTCCCAAATGTGTCTTTCTTTATTGTAGTATATATGATGTGTCTGAAATGGAATGTTTAAGATTGGTTTCGAATAAGCGAGCCGTTGTTGTTCACAATTAAATAAGGAGTTGTTTGCCGAAATTTTGTGGTTAAGGTGTTCCCATTCTGATGTTGTTATTCTCTTAACAACCAAACCTGTTTTCTCATCGCTATGTTCTGTTTTAATTTTTTGTAGTATCATTTTTTACCTTTTCCACGATTTCTACTGGATTGTTCAAAGTGTAAACCCTCTTTCGTGTATCTTCCTCGCTTAAATTAACATTGAGCCAACCAGCGTTTTTTAGTTCGTTGAACATAACGCTGATTAGATTCCTATCTAAATGCTTTAACTCTTTCTGGGCTTGTTCAAAAGTAAATGATTTATTCTTGAACTTTTGCCAGAGTTTAGCATATCTTCTCCACACCCATTTTGGAATTGGATTAACCATATTAGTCAATAGGTAACATGATTAGTATTTATACCTTTCGGTTTCCTACGAGATTGATTGCGGGGGATATGTTCATTTGAATTAATATCTGTCTTTCTTTTTTTAATTTTCTGTTAGCGTATTTTTTCATTTTGGCAAAGTCAAAATCGTCTTTATGTTTTTCCTTATAATCATTCTCAACTTCATCAACTCTTTTTTCAAACCACTTTATCATTGCTCTTAATTTATCTTGCATTTTTCTTACTCCCTTTGCTTTTAAGAATTAAAGAATTTTCCTCGTCGGTAATTGCTACTGTTATAAATTTGTCTTGTAAGTCATATCTCTCTACCGTTTCCGATGGAATTGTTACGACATAGGAATTTCCTGTTTTCCAGATTTTTCTATCAAATTCTCTTTTCATTGTGTATTTACTTTGTATTATTATGTAAATACGCCTTAAAAACATATCTGCTGAAAAACAGAAAGGTTTATATATTAGCTATTGCTTAATATAATTAGTAAATAGGTAATATGGAAAACACACAAGAATATATCAAGAATTTCTCGGAATGGAGAAACGAACGAGCAAAAGCCATCTTACAGAATGGCAACCCCTCGCAGATAGACGAGTTTACTTATCTTGTTCCTTCTCAATTTGATAGCACTAAGAAATACAGGGTTACTCATATTGATAGTTATTCTTGTGAGTGCCAAGACTTTAAGCGAAGGTGTGTAGGTAAAAATCTTTACTGCAAACACATCAAGGCAATTTTACTTTTTGAAAAAGTTAAAGCAAAATATGAAGTAGAGCCACAAGTAGAAAAAGAAATCGAGTTAATTATCGAGCAACCGCAGAAAGACGTTTGCCCTTATTGTTCTCACGAAGAAATTTTTAGGCGAGGACAACGCAAAACAAAATTAGGAATGAAACAGCTTTATTGTTGTAAGTCGTGCAAGAAACGATTTGTCTTAGAACCGATAAAGAACATCAAAGGAAATTCTAAATTTGTTTGCTTAGCGATGGATTGTTTTTACAAAGGATTAAGTTATAGAGATATTAGCGACCAATTCAAACAGTTTTATGGTTTA
>JAGVXM010000019.1 GCA_018303785.1 Candidatus Pacearchaeota archaeon | reverse complement strand
AATATGGAAAATAAAATAAAGCTATTGAACGAAGAAAAAATAAGCTATGAAAAATTTATTGAAAGCTTTCAAGGCTGGAATGCGTATGCGCAGTGGGCAAACTCCAATAATTGCGTCAAAAAACTAATAAGAAAAATCAAAATTTGAAAACAAAATTTAAATACCTATTCCTCCTCACTCTATCATGAAATCAAAAAAAGGTGTATTAGTATTACTTGTCAGTTCACTCTTATTTTCTGTTTTGTTTATATTTGCTCAAGATCAAACACAAATTGATAAAGCTTATACTTGTTTTGAAACTGAATTAAATGGCAATTGCGGAGATGCGCTAAGCACGAAACAAGCGGCTTTTAATTTATTAGCAGGTTCTTACAAATCTTCATTTATTTCCGAATGTAAAAAAAATATCAAGGATAAGCAAATTGATAACTGCTGGGGTGAGACCGACGCAGGACTGTGTAATATTAAATTTACGGCACTGGCTGCATTATCCTTACACCAAGTGAATGATGATATCGACAAACCGATAGATTATCTGCTTTCAAAAAGAATAACCGATACAGGATTAACATGGTATTTAGAAATTGATACAAACAACAAATCTGAATGCGACATCAACGGAAAAAAATTCACGATTGACGAAAATAAAAAAATAATTGGATCTGCACCTCAAGGTCTGATAAAAGCATATAATGATTATTGGTTTGAAATAAAAGATATAAATAAAAATTACACTATTTCATGCGATTCTGACTTTTTAACAGCATTAGTATATCAAAAACCAGACAGCTCAGCATTTCATATTTCAAGCGAAACAAAAACAGCTTCGGAGTTTGGAATTATCACAGAAAAAGTTAATTCATATTGTTTTTCAATGACCAATAAATGTGATTATGAAGGTAGCTTGTGGGCAGCCCTATTACTCGCAAAATTAGGAGAAGATGTCTCCTCATATCTGCCTTACTTGACTGCAACTGCAGATAAAACAGAAAATAGAAAATTCATTCCTTCAGCTTTTTTGTATATTTTAACAAATTCAGATGATTATTACAATGATGTTGTCAGCTTGCAAAAAACAGGAAATTACTGGGATGAAAGCAGGAATAAATTATATGACACTTCCATTGCTCTTTTGGCTCTAGGAACTTTAAATTCAAACGAAATCGACGGTGCAAAAAGATATTTATTATCAAACCAAAAAGAAAACGGATGCTGGCCGTCAGACACTTCATTTATTTTGCACGCAGTGTTTCCAAAAAAAACAATAGATTTTAAAGATAGTGGAACTTCTTTATCTTTTTGCGAAGATTTTGGAAATTTTTGTGTATCCTTAGGCCAATGCACTTTGCAGAATACAATGAATAATTTTTATTGTGCAAGCTCTTCGCAAGTATGTTGTAAGGAAGATTTTCAAGAGCCAAGCTGCGCCGAAAAAGAAGGAATAATTTGTAAATCAACGCAACAATGTGAAGGAGAATCAATTTATTCCTCGGATGGGGAATGTTGTGTTGGAGATTGTGTTGAAATTGATACAGAGCCAGAATGCGAGAAACAAGGATTTATTTGTAAATCTTCATGTGCAGATAAAGAAGAAGAAAAAATAAGTTATTCTAATTCCTGTTCCTTTGGTGACGTTTGCTGCGGCAGATTACCTGTTGAGGAAAAAGGAACAAATTGGTGGCTCATCATATTATTAGTGATTTTAATAATATTAGTCATATTAGCAATACTTTACAGAAATCAATTGAAGGTGTGGATGTTTAAACGAAAAGCAGGTTTGAAAACTAAACCTGTTCCTCCAACGAGGCCAACATTTACTCCGCAACCAATTTTCCCAGCAAGACCCTTACCTCCTACTCAAAGACCTCAAATGAGGCCTACTGCTCCAAGAAGAGATACCACAAAGGACAAAGAGTTTGAAGACACGATGAAAAAACTTAGAGATATGAGTAAATAATTCTAATGAATAATATAGAGAGAAAAATTTCTGAAGCAAAAAAGATAATTCAAGAGTGGGTTGATACAGGAATTTCACTGCCTTTAGACAGTGGACGATTCTTCCCAGAATCGTCGTGAAATTCCTGTCCAAAAAAATCTCACGAAATCACACAAAGATTTTTTGATAAACAAGGACACGAAAGATGTTGGTATTACCCGGATCTTTTTAAAAAACTATCAGAAATTTTTGAGATTACTCCGTTGAAAGAACCGCAATTACCTCCATTAGAAGAGTTTAAGGAAGGCTGTAAGAAATATCAATCAGAGGAATTTCATCTATAATAACACACTAAGATTTATTAATTCCATTCCGTTTTTTATCCTATGAAAAAAGAGTTGTATTGGGTGGCACTTTTCATGCTCCTACCATCAGTTCTTGCGGTAGACATTACCTTAACCAAAGAATCTTATCAGCCATTAGAAACGCTACAAGCAGAAATTGTCGGAAACTTTATATCTTTAAATGAAGAAAATATTCTCATTTATCGAGAAGGAAAAGTGCACGATGATCCCGTTATCAAAGGATTTACAAAACAAAATAATGTTTATTATTTTTATGCTGTCACTCCAAGGCAAGAAGGAAATTATTCTTTAGTAATTGAAAATGCAGAGTATCTGGACCGGGGCGAGGTAACTAAACAAAGAATTGAAATTCCATTCACACTTGAAGAAAAAAATATTTCCGACTTATCATTTTCACCCGGTTTTGTAATTCCTACAAAAGATTTTACTATTAGTGTAAAAAGTCTGTATAAGAATATTAATGTTACCGCAGTTTTCGAAGCTACTGGAGAAACAAAGGAATTAGATTTGATAGAATTTTCTGAAGAGACAATTAAATTTAAATTACCTGAATTACCTCCCCAAAAATCTTTTATCACCATTCAAAATTACCAAATACCGGTTTTTCTTCTGAAAAAAAATAATCTATCGGTTAACAATGAAAAAATCGAATTTATCCCGTATGAATTAACGGGAACCGTAGTTCAGGAAAAATCTTATTTATTTAAAGTTATTTTAAAGAATACCGGAAAAAATAATTTAACAAATGTAACGTTTACGAGTAATTTTGATGTAATCGTCGAACCTCCTATAGTAAATTTAAAAAAAGATGAAATAAAGCTAATTAATGTCACTCTGTCGATTCCATCAATAAACGAATCAGAACTGACAGGATTTTTGCGCGCTTCGAATACAAAAAATTCATTTGAGCTTCCAATTTATTTTATAATCACAAAAAATCAGTCAAATGTTAATGGAGCTAATATTATTGAGGTAAAAAATAGAACTAAAGGATATCGCTGTGCTGAGATTGGAAAGTCATGTGGAGAATTAACATGCAATGGAGAAACTGCTGCAAGTACCGACGGACCCTGTTGTATTGGCGACTGTATAGCAGAAAAATCTTCGAATTATTCTAATATTATTGGAATAATTTTAATCATAGCATTAGTCCTCATAATTGTGTATATAGTTTTAAAATATATGAAAAAAAGAAAATCAAAATCTCCTGACGATGTTTTAAAACAGAGATCGGATAATTATAGACAGAGAATGAGGCCCAGTGAGGAAGTACGCGGTAAATTAGACCGAGTGTGATGGAATTTTTTTCAATAAACTATTTAGATATTGCAGCGAACCATCATTTAATATTAGAACGTCAAAGTGTTTCATATATAATTCTTTAATTGCTTCCGTCGGTTCATTAACAAATCCAATGGAAATCAGATTTTCATAAGGGAATCCTTTTATCATTCCTAAATCGCCCAAACCATCTCCCAATAATAAAACATTTTTCCGATTTAATAATTCTTTATATACCGATAATCCTTGGATATGTCGTTCATCCTTACTAAAGACATGCATGATCTTATCAATTCGTGAAGCATATCTTCTTTTATCATAATGAAGCTTATTTCCTATAACATTAATATTTTCAAAATTAAAATCCTTCTGCACTAAATATTCGGTAACTAAATCTTCTAAACCTGCAGTTAAAATAACAATGGGAATTTTTTTATCACGGGCAAAATAAACAAATTCTGAAATTCCTGATCTAAATTCAGGTTTCTTATTTTTTATCATATCACTAACATATTCACGAATTGTTTTCTGATTGAATTTATATTCAATCAACAAATCCCAATGTTTGGTCCACCACTCCCGCATTTTCTTAATTTTTCTTTCTAAAGGAATAGTTGAATCAATTTCAATGGGATGATATTGTTCAAAAAGTGCTTGTGCTCGTCGAGCATATTCCGGAGTTAGATATTTTCCATTTCTTAATCGAGAAATCAATGAATTTATTTTCTCTCCTTTATTCCAACATTTCAACAATGTACCATCAAAGTCAGAAAGAATATGAAGGTTTGATAACCCATCACGTTTAAAATTTCGTAGTTTCTTGTCTAAATCTTTTTTATTTACAATTAAAACATCCTTCATTTTTTCTCAGAATCTTTCTTTACAGGAGTTTCCTCAACAATTTCAACAGGCGACTTTCCCCCAAAATCATTAATAATCTTATTCATCTCGCCTATTACATTAACTAATTTACTTTTTTCCATTAACAAAGATTTGGTAACTTCATCATAACGATGTAATTTCAATGCCAAATCTGAAACAACTCCACTTAAATCAAAGTTTTTAATAGAAAGCTCTGAAGGTTCAATAATTTCAATATTAGAAGGAAGAGTATTAAGTACAAGAGAAAATAAAAGCTGAAGATTGTCTAATTCAATTTCTACCTCGGCAAAGGTTGAAAAAACTTCTTGGTCTACAGATACATTTTTCATTTTCTCTTCATCAACCAGATGCGCTGGATGCACCTTTCTTGTAATTATTTTCAATCCAAGATTTTCCCCAATCCTATCAAGTAACTGTTCTAATGTAGTCTCAATGTGCTCTTTAGGTCGTCCTAAAATCTCATAAATAACTAGTACCTTAATTTTTTCATTCATATGAAAATGTGAAAAAGATTCTTTTTAAAGTTTTATACAATCAAATTTTCTTCCAAATAACTAATAAAGAGAAAACAATGCAGACAAAAGCAAATGCAAATAGCGCATATTTTTTCATTTTTTCTGGCGTTGAACTATAGATTACTTTTCTAGAATCTGATGAAATATCTAACCTCTTACTCTCGATTTTTTTAGAGCCTAATTGAATAATTTTTTCTTCCATAATCGGAGATGAAATTGTCTTACCAAGTAATTGAGAACTAGTATTATTTATATTTGAAATCTCAATCGACTCATTTTCATTCGTCCTTTCTTCCTTATTAATTTTTTCATTATCCTCTTTTTCCCTCTTATCCACTTTTTTATCTTCTTTATCTTTTTTATCATCGCTATCATCTTGATTTTCATCTCCAGGTTGAATATCCATTACAAATCCGTCATAGATCCAAGTTTCTTTGGAATTGCGTATTTTGACTTTAAATTGTTTTTCTCCAAAAACATCATCAACAATTTTTAACGAAAATTCTTTCTCATTTTCTCCTTCAACAAATGCTCCTTTAATCCAATAATGTGTCGATTTCCATGTATCTTCCCATAACCTTTGGGCAATATTTTTATTGCCTTCCATAATTTCAAATTTGATGTCATAATCTCCAGGTTCAAAATTCATTAAAAAAACAGTAATCTCAAATTCCTCACCTACTTCATTTGAAGCTGGATAATCAAGCGAAATATTTTGCGCTGAAATAAAGGATACGAATAATAACACAATTAACCAAACCATCTTTTTTTGCATACAAATAGTAATTTTGAAAGTTTTTAATAATTATCAATCGCTTTTATATATGTCTGAGGAGGATAAATATTCCATAGGACCTTCAATTTCTATCTTCTCCTCACCAAAAAACTGACCAAACCTGCTTCCTTTTTCCCTCGCTGTTTCTAAACTAATCACCAAATTTTTTCCTGAATCAATTAAAGCGTCGGGTCTTAAAAAAAACCAACCTAATCGATCGAATCGTACAGCAAAAACAGGCTCTAGTCCAAAAATATTTGCAAAAATTAAAAAATTTTCAACTTGTTCCTTGGAAATATATTTATTTGTTTTTTTAGACGATTTAACTTCAATGCAATACTTTTTGCCGCCAATTTTTCCTGCAAGAATATCGCAATCAGCGCTTTCCATAACTCCACTACCCGCAACACGCACAGCGCGAAAACAATTATCTACAAACATCTGAAACAATTCTCGTTCAGCTTTACTTCCTTTTGATTTATTGTTAGGCATGTTCACCTCTTACACCATACGGGAAAAGAATTATTTAAAGATTGTTAAGATTTATACCGCAAATACACTGCTGCAACAATCGCTCCTAGTGTATTAAAAACTAAATCCCACAACGTGTTAAAATAATCACCGACGCCTGTTTCATCCAAAAATAACACCGGCATAAATTCGGCAATTTCATTAATTGCACCAATGCCGATACTTGCACAAACAATTAACGTTAGAAAAATTCCTTTAGGTATATCTGATTTCACGTACATTTTTACAATATGAAACAGCATGTATGTCACGATAACATATACATAAAAATGCATAAGCTGATCATATCTGAAAATGTCAGTACCGGCAGTCTCTGATGATAATATTGGATAAATTATATACCCATAAACTGCCTTTCCTCCAATTCGTAAACCTCCAATCATATGCAAAAATCCCCACAAGCTAATACCAAATAATACTAAAGATGGAAATCTATAATGTTTGTGCAATATACTAACAAATAAAATTATCAATATCAATATTCCAACATACCATAAAAACTCATAGTTCCCTAAATTAAAAAAATAAAAGCCAAAAATTATCGTATAAAAAATTGTAAATACAAAAATACTCCATTCAGTTTTAGTCAGTTTATTAGAATTAATTATAAATCTCTCGATAAAAGAGTCTTTCGTTGATTTTTTCGAGCGCGATCAATGCCTTTTTGCAAAATTTCTTCAACCATTTTGTCCAAAGTGTCTCCGATATCTGCGGCAATATTATTTACCGTTTCCTCGGGATCAATTTTTTTTATAATCTCTTTAATCTTACTGCGAACAACAATACCCGTCATAATACTTCCTCCAAATCTGTAATTTTATTATGAATAACGTTTGCAGTTTGTTTAACCGCATTTTCTAATCCATGCAGAATTATACTATTTCCCTCTTCTAAATGTTCCGCTTTAATTGCAGTTCCCGATTCATGATACCAATAACTTTCCCAATAATTTTTATCATCAAAATCATAATGAACTCCGAGGTGGATTAATCCAAAAGGATACAGTTCTTTATTATCCCCTTCAAAAACACTTATCGAAAACGGTTCAGATAATAAGTATCTTTTAGTTATAGCTTTACTCATAAATATTACAAGAATAATTACTTTATAAAATTAATCCGATTCATGATAGCATATATTTCTAAGTCATACAAAAATTTAAATAAGTGATGCCACATATCTTAGCCATGACAAATATCACTCTTTCCATTGATGACGACGTGTATAAAAAAATGCGCAGATATTCAGAAGTGCGATGGAGTGATTTTGTGAGAAGAACAATAAAAAAGAGAATTGAGGAATTGGAGTCTCTCGATAAAAGTATAAACAAAGAAAGTATTCTTAACATGTTGGCATCTGAAAATGTTTTAAAAAAAGATTGGGATAACAAAGATGATGAGGCCTGGAACAATGTATAAACAAGGAGATATTGTTTTAATCCCTTTTCCCTATTCTGATTTAAGTGAAAATAAACAAAGACCTGCTTTAATTATTTCAAACGAACTCATCAACGAGACAGAGGATAGAATCTGTTGTCTTATAACGAAAAACGCACGAAGAGATGATATGATAATTAAAAAAGAAGATTTTCAGACCGGAACATTACCGTTTAAAAGTTTTGTCAGGCCTCAGAGGATTTTTACCATACATCAAGGAATAATAAAGAAAAAACTGTGCACTATAAATAGAGATTTTCATAATAAGATTATAGATAAACTCTGCGAATATGTGAAAGGTATAAATTAATTATTAGAAATCATCAATTTTTTATAAATTTTATAGCAATCCAACCTCGTCTTTAATTTTTTTTATGCTCTCAATTGCAATAAGAAGAAATTCATTTAACGGCATTACGCTTTCAATTTCTAAAATAATATCTCGATGACAGCCTTCAGCAAATTTTTTATCTTTAAATTTCTTTTTCAATCCTGCAGCATCCATATCAGAAATTTTCTTTCCCCTCATAAGAGCATATGCATGAATTATTCCAGTAACAGTTTCCGAAGCTGCAAGAATAAACTCGATCTTTTTCGTTCTTTTTTTGTCTAATAAATTTGCACAATCAAATCCATAGCCATGTGAAACAATTATCTGAATAAAAACTTCGTCAAAACATTGCTCTCGCAGAATGTCCGGCGTTTTCGTTAAATGAGTTTGTGGTTGATCTTTTGTTATACCCCAGTCTAAATCATGTAATAATCCCATCATGCCATAATAATTCTCATCTTCTCCTAATCGTCTAGCAACTGCCCTCATCACCGCCTCACTCTCCAAATAATGAATTATATCCCTCGTATCAGAATTATATTTTTTTATCAAAGCAAGGGCTTCATCGCGAGAAATCGGAAGATTCATCTTTTTTTCGAATCTTTTTTTGTTTCGTTTTTATCATGCTCTTTTTTCGAATCTTTTTTTCCGTGTTTCTCCTCTTTATTTTCTTCAGCATTAATTGGTTTCATAAAAGGGAATAAAATAACCTCTTTAATTGAATCCTGGCCAGTTAATAACATGATCATTCGATCAATGCCTAATCCTAATCCGCCCGTCGGTGGCATACCAATTTCCATTGCCTCCAAAAAATCCTCATCTAACGGATTTGCTTCTTCATCCCCTTTTTTCAACATTCTTTGTTGTTCTTCTAATAATCTTCGTTGTACTTCCGGGTCATTCAATTCACTATACGCATTTCCAAGTTCAGCACCCATACAAAATGGTTCAAAGCGTTCGATAGTTCTACAAAGTTTATCTTCTCTATGCGATTTACATAATGGCGTAGTAACCAAAGGATGATCAATGATGAATGTTGGCTGCTCAATTTTGTCCTCGCAAAAATGATCAAAAATCGCCTGTACATTCCACCCCCAATTATCTTCTTTACTTTCTATATGATTCTTTTTAATAAATTGGCTAATCTCTTTATCTGACATTTTTTCAATGTCTATTTCCGCAAATTTCTTAACAGCAGCAGCCATAGTCATGCGTTTCCATGGTCGCTTGAAATCAATTGTTTTACCTCGAAATTCAACCTTGTTAGACCCATTAACTTTTTTAGCAGCATATTCATAAATTTCTTCAAATAAATTCATCATGTCATTGTAATCTTTATACGACTCATAAATCTCCATCATCGTAAATTCAGGGTTATGCCATCGATCAATACCCTCATTTCTAAAATTTCGTGAAATAGTATATACTTTATCGTATCCTCCAACAATTAATCGTTTCAAATAAAGTTCAGGACTAACAGCGAGAAACAAATTTATATCTAGAGCATTCAAATGAGTTTTAAATGGCTTAGCAGCTGCACCGCCATATAATGTTTGTAAATACGGTGTCTCAACTTCAGTAAAATTTTTTTTCTTAAGCAACTCTCGAATTGCCTCCAAAATTGCAGCACGTTTATCAAAAACTTTTTTAACGTCAGGATTCATAATCAAATCTAAGTATCTTTTTCGATACCGTTCTTCATCATCTTGTAATCCGTGCCATTTTTCAGGCAAAGGAAGCAAGGCCTTGCTTAACAACTCAAATTTTTTCACCAAAACCGAGATTTCACCAGTACGTGTTTTCATTATTGTTCCATGAACACCAATAAAATCGCCAGTGTCGATAAATTTTTTAAACAACTCAAAACTTTGCTTTTCAGTTTCCTCTTTTTGTAATATAACTTGAATCTTTCCTTGCCCATCCTGAACATTAGCAAAAATAATTTTTCCAATATCTCGTATAGTTAATACTCTTCCAGCAAGGGCAGCTTTTTCTTTTGTTCGTTCGTCACTCTTCAAATGTTTGTAACAATCTTTTATTAATTCAGAATAATGTTTGACGTCAAAAGAATATGGATACGGATTTATAATTTTTCGAAGTTCATCAAGTTTTCTTTTTCGTTCACTAGTAATCTGATCAAATCTGCTCATGGAATAAAAAGTATATTAATGTTTAAAAAGCCTACTTTTGTAAGTAAGATATGCAAGCAGCAAAATTTCAACCAAAAATTGAACGACTAACAAAGCTTATTGTTCCTCACGAACCAGATGGTAGTTCTAAAGTATTTGTCTATCCTTCATTCGGTCCAAATACGTATCAAAATGTTGGCAGGGAAATTCTGAAGCAAAATTACAAGTTACCAGAAGCAAATGAAACAGCTTCGTTGTTGCATGCTGCTTATTGCTCTGAAATAAAAGATGAA
>JAGVXM010000005.1 GCA_018303785.1 Candidatus Pacearchaeota archaeon | reverse complement strand
CATCATGGCTATTTTTAGTTATGGACGCCTCGCTTTTTGCCCGCAGGCAAAAAGTTGCGAACGAAGTGAGCAACCCTTCAGGGCGAGGAGGATGTCACATTTTTTTGAAGAAGAGGATCTTGAAATTTTATCATAATAATACTTTTTTATGCTTTAATGATTCATAAGCAAGAATATACATACCTGCATTCCATCCTTGAACACTTTTAATTTTTGCTTCTGTGTCCCCATCTTTTCCGGTAATTCCATGCAGCCATTCTGTGAAATTATATTTGAGATTCGCTTCCGCAAGTTTCTGGAGTTGTTTTTCTGCTTCTTTGAAGTGTTTATCTTTAATTAAAGCAAGCACATAAAATCCGCCGATAAAAGTCCAAATTCCTCCATTAAGATAGTGATGCGGTTTTCCTGCCTCGCAATCTAAATAATAATCCTGCCAATGTTTTGATGATTTTGTAATCGGAGGATAGATTGCTTTGATTGGGTAGGGTTGATCAATTTTATTTTTTATAATATAGTTGATAATTTTTTTTGTTTGATGTTCATTAGATAATCCAAAAATTATAGCTAATAAATTGCCGAGAGAGTCAAACCATTCCCCTTTTTCTTGATATTTTCCATGATTTTTCCATCGATAAGATAGGTAGAAATTATCATTCCATAATCTGGTATCATTGTTGATGTTTACGTTATAAAGTAGTTTTTCTGCGTCAGATTTTTTATTCATTTGTTGCAAGATATTAAACCAGAGCGCTTGCGTGTTAATTGTGTGTCCGTATTTATGTGGGAACGCATCTTGCCAATCAGTTGTTGGTTGTTGTACTAACATTCCGTTTTCAGCAATATCTTGGTATTTTAACCAAGTGAGTGCAGATTCAATATTATTTTTTTGAACTGAAAATAATTGTGAGTCAAAATGTTTTTTGTAATTGTAATGGCCAATAAGAAACCAGAGTGTTGAGTCAATTGATAAATAATCTACATGATGTTTTCTGTTTGAAAATTTGTCGACGGCATTAGGTATTTGTCCTGTATTAGATTGATTATTTGCTAAAGTTATCAATGATTTTTTTATTGTTCCTTTGAATTCTGGTAAGAGTGATGCTCCTAAAGAGATGATCATACTATCGCGGGCAAATACCATATCATATCCCGGAAAAGCTGCAAAAAATCCGTTTTTCGTCGAGCATTTTTGTAAAATAGTTATCGCAGAATTGTACGCCTCTTGTATCATGCTATTGCAAAGATTACATTGATTAAAAACTTTTTTGTTTTTTGTTTTTAAGAAAGACTTAAAAAGTTGTATAACATTTGAACTGTATCAAAAAGAGTGTGTATGGAAGAGCAATGCATTTTATTTATGAGCACTTTTCCGCCGAGAGAATGCGGAATAGCCACATTTTGCCAAGACTTGGTTAAAGCTATAGATGAACGCTGTCATCCGAATATTAAATCTCTAATTTTAGCAATGAATCGCAATGGTACGAATACCTATAACTATTCGAAAAAAGTTGGCTTCCAATTAAATGATTCTGATATTGATCAATACATTTCTTTAGCAAAAAAAATTAATAAAATTGATAAAATTAAATTGGTTAACATACAGCATGAGTTTGGAATTTTTGGCGGAGAATATGGTAGTTATCTTAATGCATTTCTTGAGATTTTGGAAAAACCCGTCGTAATAACTTTTCATTCAATTCTTCCTGACCCTGATATTCAGTTGAAGAAAACTGTGCAATCAATTGCAAAAAGAGTAAATGCATTTATTGTTATGAGCAATAAAGGGAAAGAAATATTACGGACAATTTATGGGTTGAAAAATGATATTTATGTTATTCATCACGGAATTCCATACTCTCCATTTGGAAGCGGTGAAAAAGAAAAAAAATATCTTGGTTATAAAGATCGATTGATTTTATGTTCTTTTGGAATGATTAATCGAGGCAAGGGATATGAATATATTATTCAATCATTGCCTGAAGTTATCAAACAATTTCCTAACTTGCTTTATTTTATCATTGGTGAGACGCACCCCGTTGTTCGAAAAAATGATGGTGAGAAATATCGTAATTACTTAGAAAGAAAGGTAAAAGAACTTGGATTAGAAAATCATGTGAAATTTTATAATAAGTATGTTAAACTTGAAGAAATAATAATGTATTTGCGTGCATGTGATGTTTATATTTCATCTGGCCAGAATAAAAATCAAATTACTTCTGGAACATTAGCGTATGCGCAAGGATGCGGACGACCGGTAATTTCTACGCCATTTTTGCATGCTATGGAAGATATTACTCCTGATACTGGAATATTGACGAAATTTAAAGATTCAAAATCTTTTACTCAGGCTCTTATTACTTTATTATCTAAACCTGAATTAAGAAAAGAGTTGGGAAAAAATGCATATCATCTTACTAGAAATCGCACGTGGGAAAATGTAGCGGCAGAGTATACAAAAGTGTTTAGGACGTATATTTATTTGGAAGAAAGACATTTGGAAAAACTTCCTCAAATTCGTTTAAAGCATCTTTACAAATTAACAGATAATTTCGGGATAATTCAATTCGCAAAACATACAACTCCGGATCCAACTTCGGGATATTCCGTTGATGATGTTGCTAGAGCGCTTGTTGTAGCCGCAATGCATTATGAGAAAACTAAAGACTCCAAATTATTAGAAATGATAAAAACTTATTTGAATTTTATTAAATACGTCGAAGAAGAAGGTAAGTTTTATAATTTTGTAGATTACAAGAAAATGATTAATAAGGATCATTGGAGTGAAGATGCTCATGGGAGAACTATTTACGCGTTGGGATATTTGACTTCGTTAAAAGAGATTCCTCTGGAGATAAAAGATGAGGCTAAAGAACTAATTGGAAGAACGTACGGTGTTACACAGTGCTTGCGATTTCCTCGTGCAATATGTTTTACTATCGGAGGTTATCATTTTTTCAACCAATATAACACTTCTGAAACCAATAAACAGTTGATTATTGAATTTGCAAATTTACTTGTTGAGTTGTATCAACAAAATTCTAGTGCGGATTGGCATTGGTTTGAAAAATCATTGACCTATGATAACAGCAAATTTCCTGAAGCATTATTTTACGCGTATTTAGCTACATCGAATGAACAGTATCTCTCTGTTGCTAAAGAGTCTCTTGATTTTTTGATATCTGTTTGTTTTCATAACGGAATTTTTGTACCAATTGGACAAAGAGGATGGTATAATAAAGATGGTAGACGAGCATATTTTGATCAACAGCCAATCGAAGCATCATCAATTGTTCAAGCTTTGATCGTTGCATATCAGGTAACTGGAAATAAAGAATATTTTACTAAAGCAATTAAAGCGTTTAGTTGGTTTTTAGGTAAAAATATGATTAATCATGCACTTTACAATCCTACGACTGGAGGATGTTACGATGGGTTAGGTGAGCGAACGATCAATATCAATCAAGGTGCGGAATCTACTGTTTGTTATTTATTAGCACGATTAACCTTAGATGGAAAAATTTAAACTAATGTAGTTTCTTGTTCAATTAACTTTCTTCCTAAATTTTCTTTTGCTATTTGGTCCATGAATTCTAGTTTAAGCTTATATTCCTCTAAAATTAATATGTCATCTTCAAAAAGCTGTTCTATGCCATCAATTTTGAATTTATCTCTATTTCTTTCAATAAATGCTGAGTTTTTTTTACTTTTATTTACTACCTTAATTACGCCATTAGGTTCAAGAAAAAGTTCTGCATGATAACAAGAAATTTTTCGGTATATTCCATCTAACTTTTCGTATTTTTTTGGATCAAGTTTTTTTAATTCAGTTGGAGGAGGTTCGATTTCAATATCGTATTTATACCTTCCAATAGTTAGTATACCATTTTCTAATTCATAAATGGAAGTAAAGTTTCCATACATTTCGTAACGTGTTATATCGCGCAATATTCGTGACTTCATATTCCCAATATGTCAAAATCTTGAAGTAATTGCAAGATTCCATAAACTATCAGCCAAATAGCGATTGCAAGGTTTAATGTACGTGGCCAGATTAAAATTAAAAGCCCTGCAATAATCGCAAGAATAGCAGATATTGTTACGATTAAAACCATTATATTATTTAGTGAATCAATTATTTATATCTTCCTTATCACTATAGTATATTTAATGTAAAGCTTAAAAACTCAAAACTATAATGTAGTATATGAAAAATTTCGCTGAAATTGAAGAAAAAGCGCGAAGTGTTTGGAAAAAGAAAGAGAAACAAATTAAGAAAGCGCTTGAGGATGATAGCGGGAAAAAGTTATTTTCATTTTTGGAAGGTCCGCCAACTGCCAATGCTTCTCCTGGTTTACATCATTTAGAAGTTCGAACTTTTAAAGATATTATTTGCAAATTCAAATATATGAAGGGATTTTCAGTGCCGCGTAAAGGAGGATGGGATTGTCATGGTTTGCCGGTTGAGGTTCAAATCGAAAAAAAATTAGGATTGAATTCTAAAAAAGATATTGAGAAATATGGTACAGAAAAATTCATTAAAGAATGTCGGGAAAGTGTTTTTTCAAATATTAAAGATTGGAATAAATCTACTGAAGAATTGGCATATTGGATAGATCTTGAGCATCCGTATGTAACTATGCAGAATGATTATATTGAAAGTGTTTGGTGGAGTCTGAAAGAATTATATCAAAAAAAATTGTTGTATGAAGGATTGAAAGTTGTTCCTTTTTGCCCTCGCTGTGGGACTCCTTTGGCGAGTCATGAAGTTGCTTTAGGATATAAAGATGTTACTGAAGAATCGGTTTACATTGCATTTAAGATAAAAAATAAACCTGGAGAATATATTCTTGCTTGGACTACGACTCCTTGGACATTACCAGGAAATGTTGCTTTAGCAGTTGGGAAAGATATTGTTTACGTTACTGTGCAATTAACTGATGGTGATAAAATAACTGTAGCTAAAGAGCGGTTGTCTGTGATACGAGGAGATTACAAGATAATTGACGAATTCAAAGGGAAAAAATTAGAAGGCACATCTTATGAGCCATTGTATAATATTAAAGAATTGCAGAATAAGAATTCGTATAAAGTAGTCTTAGCAGATTTTGTGACTACTGAAGATGGTACAGGTATCGTTCATACTGCTGGAATGTATGGTGAAGAAGATTATCAATTATGCAAAGATCATGATTTACCATTAGTACATACTGTGAATCAAGATGGAAAATTTAATAATTTAGTGCCTCAATACGAGGGAAAATTTGTGAAAAGTGTTGAGGAGAATATTAAAAAAGATTTACAAGAAAAAAAAACGTTGTATCGAAAAGAAAAAATTACGCATTCGTATCCATATTGTTGGCGCTGCGAAACTCCTTTATTGTATTTTGCTATTAACTCTTGGTTTATCAAGGTAAGTTCATTTCGTGATCAGCTTATTAAATTAAATGAGGAAATAAATTGGAATCCAGAACATATTAAAGACGGAAGATTTGGAAAATGGCTTGAAGGTGCGAAGGATTGGTCTTTATCGCGATTTAAATTTTGGGGAACGCCACTGCCTATATGGAGATGCTCTGATGGTCACGACGAAATAATTGGCAGTGTTGATGAGTTGAGGAAGAAAACTACCAAAAAATTTACTGAAAAAGAAATTGATCTTCATAAGCCTTGGATTGATAGTATTAAGTTAAAGTGTAAGTGCGGTAAAGAAATGATTCGTATTACCGACGTCATTGATTGCTGGTATGATTCAGGAAGTGCTAGTTTTGCGCAGTTTCATTATCCATTTGAAAATAAAAAAGCATTTGAGCGTCAGTTTCCCTATGATTTTATTTCTGAAGCAATTGATCAGACGCGTGGATGGTTCTATACTTTGCACGTTCTTTCTGCGATTTTATTCAAAAAACCTGCATACAAAAATGTAATTTGTGCTGGCCATGTTGTGGATGAAAAAGGCGAAAAGATGTCTAAAAGTAAAGGCAATATAATCAAGCCGGATGAGATAATTAGTAAGACAGGAATTGATGCAGTACGATTACAATTTTGCACGAGTGATGCCGGGAATCAGAAAAGATTTTTTCATCAATTAATGAAAGAAGAAGTTATACCTTTTTTAACTATTCTGCAAAACTGTTTAACTTACTATTATCAGCAGGAAAACAAAAGTAAAAAGCTTGAGATAGAAGATCAATGGATTTTAAGTAGACTTCATTCAGTTATTGATGGAGTGAATCATGATTTAGATAATTATAATATACACGATGCTTACAAGAAAATTTCGTATTTTGTCGTTAATGATTTCTCTAGAAATTACATAAAATTAGTCAGAGATCGAGATACAGGCCATGTTTTAGAAGAAGTATTGAAAAATGCTGCTTTATTACTGGCGCCGTTTGCTCCATATATTTCTGAATATATTTATCAATCATTTGACTCAGAATCAGTTCATTTATCTTCATGGCCTCGTGCTAATAAAAATAAAATTAATAAAAATTTAGAAAATGAATTTTCAAATTTATTTTTAATAATAGAAAATGGACTTTCTGAACGAGATAAAATTAAAATAGGATTAAAGTGGCCTCTTCGAGAAGCAGTAATTTCAGCTTCTGGAAAATTTTCAAAAGAATTGGTGGATTTATTACAGTCTCAACTTAATGTTAAAAAAATAGAATGGAAAAAAAGCGAGGAAATATCTGTGCAATATGATACGATTATGACTCCTGAACTGGAAGCAGAAGGATTTGCCCGCGAGATTTCTCGAAAAGTGCAGGATGCTCGTAAAAAATCTGGATTTATAAAAACTGACAGAATTAAACTTGAACTTATTGTAACTGAAGACATGAAACAAATGTTGGAAAACCAGAAAAAGTTCATTAAAGAAAGAACTAATAGCGCTGAAGTTTTTATTTCCGTGAAAAGTGAAAAGAAGTTTGAAAAAAAATTTGAGGAATCGATTAAAGATCGCGCTATTACAATAACCTTTAGTAAATCATGATTTTCCGACGAGGAAATTTTGAAATTAGTAATCTCTATATCTTCTTATATATGTTCAAACTGCACTTCTTGAAAAGGCATTTTATAAAATAGATTTTTACGCCAAGAATTATTTATAAATTGAACTTTGTCTAATGCTACGTGAAAATGACAAAAAGATTTAAATATTCAAATGAAGTAGCTACTGTGTCACAAAGAGGTAGACAAGATGATTGTTAAAGATGAATTTTTAAGTAGGCTGAGAAAAATATTCGATTTGAATTTATATGAAGTAAAAGTTTGGACTGCATTATTATCGCGTGGTGTTAGTACTGCTGGAGAATTAAGTAATATTTCTGATGTACCGCGAAGCAGAACGTATGACATTTTAGAGACTTTAGAGAAAAAAGGTTTTATTGTAATGAAAATGGGTAAGCCAATAAAATTTGTTGCGTTGAAACCTGAAGAAGTCGTAGAACGAGTTAAAAAGAATTTAGTTGTTGAAGCTAATGAAAAAAGCAAGAGACTTGAGAAATTAAAAACTGAAGAAATTCTTGATGAATTAAATGGTTTGTTTACTCAAGGTGTAAAATTTGTTGAGCCTGCAGATTTGTCAGGAAGTGTCAAAGGTAGACAAAATCTTTACAATCATTTAGATATGATGATTCGAGATGCTGAAAAAACTATTACTATAGTAACAACTGCGTCCGGTATTAATAGAAAATTAGAAGCTTTGTTACCTTCTTTAGAAAAAGCAAAAAAGCGAGGCGTTAAAATTAGAATTGCTGCTCCTATTGATGATAATAATCGCGCTGCTGCAAAACGCATTTCAAAAATTTCCGAAGTGAAAAGCACCGAAGGTATAAGAGCACGATTTGCTATTGTTGATTCTAATCAATTATTGTTCATGGTTTTGGATGATGAAAAAGTTCATCCTAATTATGATGTTGCTATTTGGCTGTCTACCGAATTTTTAGCTTCAGCTATGGAGCAATTATTTGAAGCTGCTTGGAAAGAATTTAAGAAAGTTGGATGATTTTTGTGGAAACAGAAAATGAATAAACTGCTAGTTATTTTATTTATCTTTATTGGTTTAGTTATCAGTTTGATATTTATTTTTCTTTTCCAATCCAATAATGAAATTGATCAGAGTAGTATTTTCGAAACAATTACTATTAATAATACTGAATATTGGAAGCCAATTAATTGGATTCAGTACAATTCAGGTTCTCCTCAATATTTAGAAACAGTGATATTTATACCTGAAGGCTCTTTAAAATATTCCAAATCTATAGAATATTATTTTAAATGGCATCCTCTTAATTTAGATGCTCAAAATAGTCAGGTTGTCCATTATTTATATGATGAAGGGAAATCTTCCTCTAATATTAGAGAAAGATTTTTTGCTGAAGATAATCGTTGGCCTAGATCGTCTTCCTTTTGTGACGATCTCGCTTTCCATTATTTATATGGATTGGAAGATGGCTTATTTGCGGAAAGCATTATTAAAGAATACCCCTATGTTTCTGATCAATTTTCTTTTAATGGAACATTTACTGATCTGAAAAATAAATATAATCTTGATGAAGATATTATTAAGATACGAGGAATCTGTCGAGTAGTCGGAAACATTGATGAAAATGAAAATAAAGTACAGCTATATTCAATTCTTTATATTGCACGTGAAGAGGTGTTCAACGAGAAAATAGAAAAAGAACTTTCTTTAATCAATCCGTTTGACAAATGATGTTGTTGGTCATAACATTTTACGACAATAGCAAAACTTCTGATTAAGTTGCTTAATTTTTATTACCTATATTCTTATATATGAAGTTTAATCAGATGTTTGATGGAACATGATGTGCTTTATCGCAGTGATAAGCTAAGAATTACTTATTTGCATAGTGCTGAAGATAATGAAGAGGTTATAAGTTATGAAGCTCATGAATTATGGATACAGTATAATGGTGAATGGAATAAATACGTTATCAAGCGAGGAAAACTTAAACAATTAGCACTTGATGCACAAGGGAATAATCGTCAGGTTTTATTTGATACGTTGGATTTAATGGATTGGAATATTATTAATGGATTAAATCGAGGAAGTGTGCGATTTGTTGAAGTTGAAACTGCGTTTATTGAGGCAAATCATAAACAAGATGAAAAATTAATACATGCACGATCTAAATTAGTAAACAAAGCTAAATAAATTTAAATAAAACCAGCACTATATTTTTTTATGAAAATAAATTTTTCACGAAGAGATTTTCTATATTTTTTAGGCGGTGGAGTTTCTTTGCTGTCTTTAAATCAGGGTTTTCAGTTTGCACAAAATTATTTCTTAGACCTTATGCCTCAAGTTTACATTGATTCGCCTGATAAATTGGATAAAAAATTTGAAGAGGATAATAAAAAGCATGGAATACTGGAATCACGTGGATACATCTCATTTAATTATAATGTTCCAGCTTATTCTGAAGTGAATATTATACACAAAAATGATTATGAGTATATTGCAAAAAATCATTTTTTTGATGACTTCAGAATAATTAAAACACTGCGACTTTTTGGAAAGCATTCTTTCATTTTACAGGCAGATGCTAGAGGAGAATATTATGAAAGGAAATTTGAATTTGATTTTTTAGACAATGATAAATTGCTGCAAGCAATATTGAAAGATGCGTTAACACATAATAATTGGAAATATTCGACTCGTGCATGGAGAGAATCTCATGGAAATCCAGTTGAATCTTATCCAGATAAGTATGGGATTACCATTGAGGGAGTTGATTATAAAATTAATTCGTTGGAGCAATTAACTGAAGGCAATCGAAAAATGTTTGAAGAGTTGTGGAAGTTTAAAGTATTGTATGGTTAATTATGCCTTGTCATTGGTGAATCCTAAATTAATTCGATAATTTCTAGATTCTTCTTAGTTTCACCAATCATATGATGTGGGCCGATTGTTGTAATTTTTACTTGTAGGCTTTTTCCTAATATATTTTCTTTTGTATTGATAAGGATTATATTATAATTTTCATCTCTGGATTCACAGCCATTATTGTTCTTTTTATTTACGAAAACGGTTATTGTATTATTAAGATATTTATTTTTGTTCTCTAATGCAGTTTTTCTATGGACTCTCATTATTTCTTGATTTCTTTGATTAAGGATTTTCTTTTGAAGGTCTTTTAATTTATCTGCTGAAGTTCCTTTATGCTTTGAAAATTTTGAGAGGTTTAGAATATCTGGTTTGTACTTTTTTATTAATTCTACAGTTTTTTGATGATCTTCTTCTGTTTCTGTTGGATAACCTGTAATGATATCTGTTGCAAAGGCGAGGTTTGGAATTTCTTTTTTAAATTTTGATAAGATTATCTCTACTTTTTCTATTGTGTATCCACGTTTCATATCATTAAGAATTTTATTAGAGGCAGATTGTATTGGTATGTGGAGGAATTTGTACATTTTTGGATGTTTATATATGTCGATTAATTCCTCGATATTTGGAAGATTTATCGGATTCATCATTCCTAATCTTAGCTTGAAATTAAATGGTAGTTCGAGTATTTTATTTAATAAGGGGATTAATTGATTTTGACCTGAATCCATTCCATAGTTTTCATTTCCCTGACTTGTGAGCCAAATTTCTCCTGCGCCTGATTCTAAGTCTTGTTTAATCGATGAAATTATTTTTTCTTGCGGATAAGAAAATAGATTTCCTTTAGCTAGTTTAGTTTTACAAAACGAGCTTCAGAAATTTGTGCAATAGCAATAAGTTTGTTTGATGAAATTTTTGGCGTTAATATTTTTTCTTCACGTTTTTTAGACAAATTGATCTGAACTAAATTCGATTGAACATGGCTGGCGATTTCTGTGATATGGTCTGTTCCAAAAATAACTGCATCTGGATTAATTTTTTGTATTGCTTTTGCATCAGTTTGTGCTAAACAGCCGGTTACAATGATTTTTTTATTTGGGAATTGATTTTTTAAATCCTGAATTTTTCTCTTTATTTTGCTCTCGGTTTTTTTCTTCACAGCGCAAGTATTGAGAATAATGACTTCTGCATTATCGAGGTCGGTAAGTTCATGACCTGATTGATTTAAAATACCTGCCATTATCTCTGAATTATTTTGATTCGCTGAACAACCATAGGTTTGAATATATGTATTTGCCATA
>JAGVXM010000004.1 GCA_018303785.1 Candidatus Pacearchaeota archaeon | reverse complement strand
CATCACAGAATAATTTCAAATTACTAAGGACGCCGTCCTCCGCTCGCAAGCGGATTTTTTGCTGCAGCAAAAAACCTTTAGGGGACGGAGGATGTCACACTGATAATTATTTTTTTCGGTAAAGTCATCGATATCAGCTATACCATAGGGATTTAATCGAGAATCAGCTTTACTATAGTAACAGCCAACAACTTTTGCTCCAGCGTCTAAAAATGTTCGTGTTGTTGCCGCGCCTAAACCAGAAGAACAGCCGGTAATAATCGCAGCTTTATCTTCTAAAATTTTTCCGAGAGGAACTTTGAATAAAGAATCTTTTTTTATCCCTGATTCAATTTCTCTTCTGGATAAAACTTTTTCACGCATTATTGACTTAACCAATTAAGAACTCTTCTGATTCCCTGCCTTGTTTGTTCGGGATTTTTTTCATCAATATTTCGTACTTCAATACAGATGCCTAAATCCGGGTGATGCTCATGAATGTGCTTGAAAAACTTTTCAAAAGAATCCGGACCTATTCTTCCATCTCCGGGAATAGAACCATCATAACATTTTGAAACATTCGCTTTCCAATATCCGCAAGAGTCCACAACATGCAGATGATGCAAATGATCTTTCATTTTCTTTACGGGGGCAATTAAATCGATATATCCATTTCTGTTAATGCTATAATGAGCAGTATCAAAGGTAAATTTTAAAGGAGTTTTTTGAATAACTGTTTGAACATCAGCAGGTTGTTGAACACAATCGCTCCAAACTGTTTCAGGATTTGAATCAAAATCACACGCGCTTGGCGTCGGTAAATTTTCAAGTCCAATAGGAATTCCATCGGAAATACTTAATCCATAGAGCAAATTTTCTCGTATTTTTTGTAATCGGTCAGATTTATTTTCAGGCTCTTTAATGCCTTGAAATCCTGCTGATCCATGCACATGAACATAACTGCTGTTTAATTTTTTTCCTAAGCCAATATATCGCTCCAAAAGACTTTTTCCAACATCATCACTCATATCTGCAATACCTGCAGTATATACTTCTAATCCAGCAAAACCATGAACTATAGATTTCACTCCACCGGCAACTAAAATCATATTTCCATAAATCTGATCGATTGGTTCTTGATTCGCGAAATGTTTTGCCAGTCCACCAATTTCTAATCCCATCTCAAATTTTCCTTTATATTTTTCATTATGAAGAACTTCTTCCTCCAATAATTTTAATCGAGATTCTACATCTCCTTTCCAGAATGCAAAAGTCGGAACATATATCGTGTGAACCATTAAAAATCTATCAGCAATATCTTTTTAAGTATTATTATAGTAAACCCACTAAGTTTTTCGGTAAAAAGTTGGTTTACTAGACCGCAGAGCAATTAAAAGCCACCGAGAAATTTAATTGATCTGCTGTATCTCTTAAAAGGAATAATTGATCATAATTGTTTATCCAACGTTCCAACTAAAATCATATTCCAATGTTTTTCCGTGAGTTCCTCACTGATATCAAAAGAAGGACAAAGATGAACCAACTGTATTCCTTCATCATTCATATACTTTTTTAATTCCTGCGGAAAGAAAAATCGTACAACATGATTCTCTTCATATTCCACAATTAATTTTTCAGAGGATAATTCATGAACTTTAACCAAAAACCTAACTTTATTAATGTGATTTTTTACATCTAATAAAGGAAAGCTCCTTCGAGTAATTTTTATATTTTTATCAGAGATTTCTGCAGTCTTTTCTCGAGAAGAAGGTAACTCATGCATAACCCCCAGTCCATTCCACACATCTAAAACCAGCAGTCCATTTTCGTTTAAATGTTTTTTAACGCTTTTAAAAAAATATTCTATCTGCTTATTTTCAGTTACATATCCTAAAGCTGAAAACATGCAAATAACAACATCAAATTTTTTATCAAGATTAAAATTGCTCATGTCTCCAACATGAAACTCAGCAGATGGACTTCTTTTTTTTGCAATGTCAATCATTTCGGGAGATAAGTCTATTCCAGTAACCTTATATCCGCGCGAGATTAATTCTTCTGTGTGTAAGCCAGTGCCGCACCCTAAGTCTAAAATAGTTTTTATCTGCTTATCAAATTTTCTGAAAACTTTTTCAAGAAAATCGACCTCTTTGCGATAATCTTTTCCTTGATTAAACAAGTCATAATATTTTGCATAATCTGTTTCAAAGTTCATTAAAACAACCTATAATTTGAATGTTTTAAAAATTATGGTAATTAATCATATCCCTTGCTCTTCTCAATAATCTCTTTCACATATCATTTTCTTTCAAGATTGTTTTTAATCTATTTTGAAAGTTTTCTTCTGAAAAAAATTCAGCACGGTGTATAAACTTGTGAGGATTTATTTTTTTTTGCTCCAATCCTTGTATTATTTTTCTTAACTTTTCACTTCCTTCTTCAATACTTTCAAATCCAACGCCGTATTTTCCCTGTTCTAACACTTCTCTGAATGTCCCCCCGTTTTTATGCACTAAAACAACAACTCCTGCAGCTAAACACTCTATTGAAGTCATCGTTAAACTAATCTCTCTTTGTGATTCAATTAAAATTCTACTTTCTTCTACTTTTTTTCTTAATTCATCAAAAGATGGATTGCCGACAAATTCAATTTTTTGGAGTATACCCTCTTCTTTTGCTATTTCTTCTAAATTTTTTTTATAGTCTTCAGAATCTGGAGTTAATCCGCCCACTATTTTTAAAGTATAATCGCTGTCTTTAGCCCCTCGAGCAAAAATTCTTATTGATTCATCGATCATTTTATTGGGCGAAATTCTTCCCAATATAATTGCCTGATTTTTCTTTATAGAGGGCTTATACAAAATATCCTTTGTTTTTATTGCAGGATATAGGCATAATTTTTGCGGATCTAAATACCATCTATCTTTTAACATCTGGTTAGTCCAATCATCTACCGCATAAATTCCATGCTCTTTGGAAAGAGTATTTTTGTGAGGGGTTATCCAGTCTTTAATCATCTTTTTGAATCTTATTTTCCAGCCGTATTTTTTTAACACACTCTCTTCCCCTTCAATTCCCGAGATTCTCCATATGATGTACTTTCGATCTCGAGGAAGATAATCGTGCAATATCCCCCCATCAATATCAATTATAAAATCAACGTCCTCTGCCATCTTAATAAATTCCTTTCTCATAAGCTTTCTCGATAAATTAGGCTCAATACAAAATCTATTTTTTTGTGTACTCAAAAAATATTCTTTTTTTATAGTAATTGGTTCAAATAATTCTTCTATTTTTTTGAAATCAAGTTTCCAAGGTGAAAAAAAATAAACCCCATATCCAAAATTATTAAGGGCTTTAATCAAATCAACAACAACTCGCGGCCCTCCGCCTCCAGAATTTATTTTAAACATAACTACTATGCCCATTTTTTTTGCCATGTTTATAATATTTTCCCGGACATATCCCTCGGGATATCCACACCCAACTCATGAAGAATTGTTGGAGCAATATCTAAATAACTAATCTCTTTCAGATTCTCGTTTTTGTATACTCCATTTTTAATAATGCATATTCCTTGCAACGAATGAGTCGCATCATCAATACCGCGTATAGTAGAAGGATTCCAAGAAGTTTCGTTGCCAATTACAGAGGTATTGCACCCGTACTGCAGATTGTCCAAGTAAATTATAATATCGGGAGCATTCTCTTCATACTTTCCCCTAAAATGAATTTTTTTTATAAAAATTTTAGTATTTAATGCTGCATCGTCATCTCCTCGAAGGTCCATTAACTTTTTTGAAAGTTCATCGATTACAAAATCATAATCTTCCGGTAAAACAATCCCTCCAGGTTCTCTCCCCTTTAGATTAATATAAATTTGTCCCTCATATGCTCCGATGGCAAATGCCTTCGTTTTGCTCCAATCAACGAGGTCAAAATTAAACTGCATTTTATTGGTTGGCAATTGTTTTAGAGTTAAATAATTCTCTTTTATCAACCAATCGGTTAAATTAAATCGTGTATGCATTCTCTGAATTCCATGATCTGAAAGCACAATAATTTTTACATCGTCGTCTAATAAGCCGACCATTTCCCCGATTTTTCCATCGAGATATTTATAATAATCTTTTAACGTATCTTTAAATGGACTGTCAGCATCATATTTCCTATGTTTTTTATCTAAATGTTTCCAAAAAGTATGATTCATTCTATCGGATAAGGGAATTACCCCAAAAAACAAATCCCATTCTTTATTTTTTAAAAGATATAGCATAGAATTAATTTGAACTTCAGTTAATTCATAAACTTTTTTAATAATCTCCTGCTGAGTAATATCTCTAAAGTTAGTAATATCCAGTTTAGGGACGATGCCTAAAGCTTTTTTCAATTCTTCATGCAATTCTGGAGGATGGACTAATCTGAGGCTATCCTTTGTCGATTCTAATAACGAATCGCTGATCATCCAACCGTTAAAAGGTTTTATCGGCCAGGATAAAAGCGCATAACATACAATAGATTTTTTATTCTGTTCAGATATGATCTCCCAAACAGTTTTCTCTTTAAGATTCTTGGAGGTTACAATAGAAAATTTTGAAGAAAAATCTTCTCGGTAGATATATTCAAATATGCCGGTGTCTGCAGGATTTTTTCCGGTGAATATGGAGGTCCATGCAGTAACTGAAAGAGGAGGTATTGTGCTATTCAATCGTGCATATCCTCCGTTTTTCACAAGCAGATTGAGATTGGGCAATTCATCGAGCCATTCTCCAAAAATATACTCTGGAAACGCGCCATCAATTCCCAGCACAAAAACTTTTGACATTGTATGATTTAAGTAAACGTATTTTTAAATCTTTATACGATTTACTTTTCAGTTATGAAAATATAATTTTTTGATGATTAAAATTTATTTTATAAAAATAATATTCTGCAGTTAGATATAGTAAACCAGCTAAGTTTTTCGGTAAAAAGTTGGTTTACGAGGCAGCGGAGCAATTAAAAATCCCCGAGAAATTTAATTGATCTGCTGTAGCTTCGAAAAAATCGAGAAAAAGAAAATTTCGAAGACGACGCAGCTAACACCTCTAGTGCTAAATGTAGTTATAGTGAAAGACATAAGTCTTTCCCTAATAAGTCAACGACAAAACGGATAAAAATTAATGTCGTTGACTATAGCAAAAGTCTTTTCAATAATTATTTCTTTTACGTTCCAGGTCTGCATCATATCTTTTACTCATACTTCTTGTCATCAGTTATTGCAGGTAATTGTACAACTAATATTCTTACCTCATGAGGTATAGGAATAGCGCCATGCACATCTTTTGGCTCAAAGATAATCACATCATTTTCCTGTATTTCATAATCGTTTCCATTTATTTTATAATGTGCTTTATCAAAAAAATAAAGAATCTCAAATGATTGCTGATGAGAATGCAAATGCTCTTGTAAACCCGGAGGATGGGTTACAAATAGAATTTGTAAGTTGGCTATTTCAATACCCAGCTCTTGTTTTATTAATTTCCGGACAGTTCGTTGATCAGGTCTTATTTGTTGTTCTATATCTTTAAATTTTATCCACTTCATTATACTTTCTCCATTTCTAAAAATAATTCTTCTCCCCCATCGACCACAATGGTTTGTCCGGTTATCCAAGAGGAACGATCTGAAGCAAAAAAGAGTGCAGCAAATGCCACATCTTCAGAATTTCCTTTTCTTTTTATAGTTTTAGAAATAGTAGATAAGTTTTCTTTATCAAAATTATTTCTTATTACTCCGGGAAGTATGCAATTAACGCGTATATTATCCTCTCGAGATTCCCGCGCTAGGTTTTTAGTAAATCCTACAACCCCGCTTTTAGCAGTAGCGTATGCAATATTTCCATCTAAAAGAGTTTTATACGCACAGGCAATATTGATAATTGATCCTCCATCTTGAACATTTTTTATAAAATTTTTTGAAGCAAGAAACAAACTCGTAAGATTATTTGTTATAATCACATCCCACATATCGCTATCCATATCTTTTAGAGTTTTCTTTTTAGAGTAATTTCCTCCAACATTATTTACTAAGATGTCTATTTTGGCATATTTTTTTATTATATTTAAAAAAGCTTTTGAAGCTTCTTCACCATTAGTCATATCACAAACAATACTATAAGCCTCTCCACCCTGTTTATTAATATCCTGTGCAATATTATGTATTATATCGCTTTTCCGAGATATAAGGACAATTTTTGAGCCCTCTTGTGCAAACAAATAAGCAATTGCTTTACCGAATCTGTTTCCAACACCACTTATAACCGAAATTTTATTTTTTAGCAGCATTGTTCCAGACCTCTAAAAATTCATTTAATAGGATTACACTTCTTAAATAGATCGCTAATGGTTTCTTTTCATAATTATCTCCTTCTCTATGAAAGGGGAGCATTGAGCAAAAGTGGATAACCTCGCTGAACAGTGTCCTTTCATGCCAGTAAGGGTCTTTCTTTATTTGTTCATATTTTTGAAGTAATGCAGGAATTTGCTCGAGGATTAATCTATAATCTCTCAAGTTTTCTTTTTCATGAATGTTTAATGTAGCATTAATAATATCATTATCCATATAATAATTTAATGTAAACTTATCTTCATGAATGAAGTCATAAAATCCATTAAGTGAATGCCACAGTTTTCCGAGATCATACGCATAATCTCCTCCCATACCTCCCCCATATACTCTTCCTCGGGGGTCTATTAAAATAAATGCATGGGGGTTTTCTTTTTCCACTAAAATATTACCTAGATGCAAGTCTCCATGGATATAACTTATACAAGGGGGATATAATATTTTTTTAAGTTCCTCATCATTTTCCAATTCCTCTAAAATAGGCAAAACCTGTCTAAATTCTTTTCCATTAAGAATTATTTTTTTAGTGTTGATTACTTTTTTGAAGAGAGGGGTAAGTCCGCACATTTCTCCAATTCTATTTTTTGCTCTATTAAAGTAAACATCTTCAACCAAATTGGTGGTGTCTTCTTCAGGAGACAATTTGTAAAGTTTGTAAAACATAAAATCAAAAATAATCTCTAATTGTTTTAAGGCTTCATCAACGGTTATTTTTCTTTCTAAGATTAATCTCCTCAAGGTAGTCATAGGATAATATTTCATTTCTGAAAATACAATTTTTGAATCGATGTCGTATCTAATTATCTCTGGGAAGTGTTCTCTAAGTTCGGGTGGAAGATTAAGGATCCAATTAATCTCATCGACCAATTTTCCCACTCCTTTTTTAGAAGCCTCTTTTCTAACAATTCCATTTAAGATTTGAAGTTTGGCATAAGAACCCGATTCAATAAAAATCTTCTCCATTTTTCAGCAAATTCCTTTTTTAACACATTTTTGATATTTAAATAAAAATTTAATGCTTATATATTCTTTTATCCTCAACGATATTAGGTATCTTGATGGCTAATAATCTCACCTCTTCATTTTGGGTGATAACTTCATGAGGGACTCCTCGAGGAAGTATAACCGTATCATTAGGATGTATCTCAATTTTTTCAGAGCCGATTACTAGAAAACATGCAGTAAAAAAATAGAGTATCTCATCTAAATTTTTATGATAATGGCTTTTTACCGTGCTATGAGGACGAATAATAGTCTCATATAAACCTACGTTCTCATCAGAATCATTTAATTGCCCGTTAAACAACCTTTTTATAAAATAACCTCCATACGGTGAACGGTCTTCTAATGGAACGTCTTTAGATCGTATAATCCTAAAATTAAATTTTTTAGCATAGTCTGTTTTAAAAGTTTTTTTCAATCCCTGTTCAATATTCGCAAAAGATATGTTTAATCTTTTAATTTTAGAGGAATCTAATAAAACATTTAAGGGTCTTGGAGCACTTGGTGATTCTTTATTTTCAAAAATAGAATCTTCTGTGTATCCATAAAATTGTGCAATTTTTTTAGCCCATTGGTATTTGGTGATTCCTTCATCAGAGCCCGTATTAAATATTCCTTTTGCATCGACACTAATCAAAGCAAGTATGCTCTGCGCAATATCCTCGGTTAAAGTTGGATACTTTATAATCTCGTTGTCCAAAAAAATCTTCTCATTATTTTTCAATTTTTTTAATAGTGTAGTAATAAAATCGGGTTTGGTTTCATCATCATCTCCATAGAGGAGCGGAGGCCTAATAATTATATAATCGTCTAAATTTTTTTTAATAATCTCCTCCCCCTCCAATTTAGTAACACCATAAAAGTTAACCGGATGAGGAGCGGAGTCTTCAGTGTAGGGAGGTCTATCTCCATCAAAAATATAGTCGCTTGATACAAAAAGCAATTTCTTTCCATTTTTTTTACACACATCGACGAGGTTCATAGTTCCGATTACATTTATATTTTCACATAATTCTTTATCTTTCTCACAATAATCCGCATCAACTAACGCAGCGGCATGTATGACAATATCAAAATTAAAATCATGGAAAAATGCTTCGACAGAAATTTTATTGGTGATATCTAATTTATAAATCATTTCATTCGGATGTGTTAAATAGGTTCCAATTACTTCAAAGCGTTTGCTCAATGATAATAATTCCATTGTTTTCTTTCCCAAAAGTCCGCTTGCTCCAGTAACTAAAATTTTCATTTAAAAACTTCCTTAAATTTCATTTGAATTATCTCTTTTAAAGAAATCCAGTTGTCAATTTCTAAAATGGCGCGATCTAAAATTCCCGCATTTTTGTTTTGAATATTTCTATAGAGAATGAGGGTGCATGTATCAGAGAAACTTTTATCTTCTGCAATTTCTTCTAATTTTGAAATACCATCATCAATAAATATGTTTGAATGTATTCTCTTCAAAGCATCTATTTTACTTTCGTTATTAGTGTTGATTATGCCATGAAATCTTAATTTATGATATTTCAGATATTCTTGTAGGTGATTCAGCATAAAATCATATCTGCTCGTGACAATAATCAAAGAGATTTCTTTTATTTTTTTTATTTCAGCAAAGGATTCATCAAAATGTATTTCCAAAGGTAATTTTTCAGGTCTTTCTAAATAAGCTTTGGAAGACGCTTTATTATAATCTTCTTCTTTTATTTTCAATTTTTGAATGCAATGTTTCCTTTCAACTTCTTCCTCATTTATTGCATATCCCAATTCTTTTAGGTAGATCGATTTTAAGGTATGGGGAGCCGTGATAACTCCATCAAAATCTAAACCAACGACAAATCTATTTTTTATAATTTTCAAGAAAGTATCTTCTTCAATTTCTTTTAAATTATAACGTTCATCTTGTATCATCATTTTCCAGCACATTCAATAATTGAATAAGGTTTAAAGAATTTTCATCCCCTAAAAATTGAGTTTTCTTTGTTAAGGGATTATGTTCAATAATATGTCTGATTAATCCGGGGGGAATGTTATCTTTTTCAAGCGGTTCGGAAATTAATTTAGCAGAAACATAGCTGTTCCATGAAGGCGTCTCATCTAATAGACTTTTTCCAAAATTCTTCCATCTTTCTTCAAGTCTCCTTTTAATTTCTTCTTCATCATTACAAACAACACGGAGAATAAATAATTCCGGATGTACATCATATATTCGATTATATAATTCATCCCGCTGCCAAGAAAAAAAATAGCCCGCATCGAGAATAACATTCTGTCCTTCGTTTAACATCTGAACAGCATTGTCCGCAAGTTTTTTGTAAACCGCCCTATCTGCTGCATCCCGGAGTTTTTGCGAGAAATCAAAAAATATATTTGCATCCTCCTTTGTTTTTGGATTTAAATCCAGCTCTTTTCTTATAACTGCTGAATGGAATAGAGGAATATTCAGTTTTTCAGAAATTTTTAGTGCAAGCGTGCTTTTTCCAACTCCAGTGTATCCATTCATCAGAATAACAAAATTTTTTAAAAAAAATTTATTAGCTTCTTTTAAATCTTCCAGGTTATTAATGTTTATAGGCCTATTATCTACCTGATTATAGATATATAATTTTTTACAAAGATTGAAAAGAAGAATTCCTAAATCGCTTGTATAATACAATGAATTTTGCAAACTATTTTTTAATACAGGGAAATCCTCTTTCCTTATTTTTTTTACACCACAATACATATATTTTGTATCGAGCAAATCTCGACCGAGGTTTATCACTCTTCCATCTTCGTCTACAATTATCTTATTTCCTTCAAATATGAAAGTGTCTCTTATTTTAGATAATAATACGTTTCTCGTATCAGTAATCATTTTATTAATAACCTCCTTAGGAACAAAAGCATCTCCGTCTATAATCAGTATGTCATCTTGATCAATATAATCCAGAGCTAATTTCAGACTATAGGTATTATGTGTTCTATGATTAATTGGATTTATAATGAGATGTTTGTGTATACTCTTGATCTTATCATAATTTTCTTTTGTCCAACATTCCCCTACCTTTCCGATAACAACGACTACATCATAAGGATTAATGCCGCATCGTTTTAACATATCTATATGTAGTTCAAGGAGCGTTTTATTTCCAATTTTTAGGAGGCATTTAGGGATTTCTTTTCCGGTCATCCCCATGCGCGTTCCTAGTCCACCTGCAAGAATCACCGTTTTCATATTTTATTTGGAATACTCTTTTTTAAAAAGTTTTGTATATAGTCAAACAACTAAGCTTTTCGGTTTTTTTGTTGTTTGACTTATTAGGAAACTAATTTAGCTGCCGAAAGATTAAATTGTTTTACTATGCCTGATTAAAATGCCAAATAAAATGAAGATCCAACTTATTTATGTCCATAAATCTAAAACCACATTCTTTAGAATGTGGTCTAGCTTTAAGGTTTTAGATTTTGGATCACAAGAAAATGCGATGCATTTTCTGTGCAGAAAATTCCGCATTAAGAAAGAATTTTCTTGCATCCAGAAAACCAAAACAAACCACACACAAGGTTTTCTTGATATCAGTCATACCTTTCAAAAAATTCGTGTAAAATCCTCCAGCAATTATAGTAAAAGACAGAAATTTTTCCCAAAAAATTTCTGTTTTTCCTAATATAGTAAACCAACTAAGTTTTTCGGTAAAAGTTAGTTTACTAGACAGCAGAGCGATTAAAAGCCACCGAGAAATTTAATTGGTCTGCTGTAAGTCAAGGCGCACACGGGGAAAAATCTTGGTGTGTACTTGCACCTTGAGTGCAGGTTTGTTAGATCCCGGGAAAATTTCTTTCTGAAATCTTAGGGCACAAAAAGTCATAGACTTTTTGCTGCAGAAAAAAGATGACACCTTAGTGGCATCATCTGCTTAAAATCCAAGGTCTACTTTTTTTCTGCAGCATGAAAAGTAATCAAGAAAGATTCAATAATATGATGCCGACGAATAGAGAGATAATCGGTAACAAATACCGGCGATTCAGTAGTCAATTTTTTTTAATAGATGTTCAAGTTCATTTTTTTCAGTGTATATTTCGTTGAGTTCCTCAGGGTCTTTTTCTAAATCATACATTTCTTTATTTTTTCCGTGGAATGCTCCGCATAGA
>JAGVXM010000018.1 GCA_018303785.1 Candidatus Pacearchaeota archaeon | reverse complement strand
GCAGTAAACACTGCTCACTAAACATCGGTACCTCCTCGAGAGGTATCGGTGCTGTAGGGAAGCCGAAGAGTGAGCTACCTGGGAAGTATAGTCGCAAGGCCGAAACTTAAAGGAATTGGCGGGGAGGTACTACAACGGGTGACGCGTGCGGTTTAATCAGAGTCTACACCGTGAATCTCACCAGGAGCGACAGCAGAATGAAGGTCAGTCTAAAGGGCTTACCTGACGCGCTGAGAGGAGTTGCATGGCCGACATAAGCCTGTGCCGTGAGGTGACTTGTTAAATCAAGTAACAGGCGAGACCCTCGTGTCTAATTTCTACGTGAAGAGCACATTAGACAGACTGCCTTGGTAACAAGGAGGAAGGTGAGGGCGATGTTAGGTGAGTACAGCCCGAATCCCCTGGGCAACACGCGCGCGGCAATGTCACATTCAGTGAGATGCAACTCCGAAAGGAGAAGCTAATCTCATAAAGTGTGGCTTAGTTCAGATTGAGGTTTGTAACCCAACCTCATGACGCTGGAATCCGTAGTAATCGTTTGTTATCAGCGAACGGTGAATACGTCACTGCCTCTTGCACACACTGCCCGTCAAACCAACCGAGTTATGCTTTGGTGAGGTTCTTTGGAAACGAACCTCGGTATGACAAGGTAGGTTAAGTCGTCACAAGGTATCTGTAGGGGAACCTGCAGATGGATCACCTCCTATATTTTATTCAGAATTAATATTCTGAAACTTTAACTCTTACGAGTAAAAAGTCGACGGAAATTATACTGCTCTACTTCTGGTTAATCTATCCATTTTATAACATGAAACTATGGGCCGAAATACTCATCACAACATTAAAATAGGGATCAGTAATAACAAGAATACGGGCCTGTAGTCCAATGGTAGAACACGTCGTTTGCAACGATGAAATCCGGGTTCGATTCCCGGCAGGTCCATAAGCGAAAGCGAATGGACTAACGACACTAAAAATTCGCAAGAATTTTTTTAGCCGGCATGGTCCATTTTTCCGACAAGGAAAATGAAAAAATATTAGGTGATTCCAAACATTTATACAAATGTTTGCTAGGGAGAAAAATAATATGACACAACCAAATTTAATAATAGAATTAAGAGAATATATTGAGAGCAATTATGATGATCCAGAAAAAGCAATTAAAGTACTTGACGCATACAAGGAAGATTTTATTCCAACTCGTTGGCAAGAAATGAGAAGTAAAGTATGGGAAGCATCTAATGCTGAAAGATTAGATATTTTGCTTAATCATGTTCTTGAAACAGAAATATAAAATAAATCACACGTCATATTCACCAAATTTCATTTGATGAAGTTCAGCGATGAACTAAAACATCGTCGATAAATCGACATATGATGAAGCCCCCGATTGCAAAACATCGGGAGTGGAGTAGAGAATATCATTTCGAGATTTTAAATTTCGAGTGAAATCATATTCAATGACACAGACAAAACAGGCATAGTCTTAACTTTCTTACGGAATTAATTTCCGAAAAGAAGTTTAGAGTATAGTTTTTTACACTGTTAGACGGATAGCTTGGTTTACGTTATGAAGAAGGACATGGCAAGCTGTGAAAAGCCTCGGGGATCTGCATGCGAGATTTGATCCGAGGATTTCCGAATGCGATGATACGTTTGCGAATGCAAAATCCGAGAGGATAATGTACTCCGGGAATTGAAACATCTTAGTACCGGAAGGAGAAGAAAACAAATTAGTGATGCTCTTATTAGCAGCGAGCGAAAAGGGCAGAGGGCAAACCGAATCTGTCTTCGAAAGGAGATTAGAGATGTGGTGAATAATGTCCTGTGTTATGAAGTCAAAATGTTCTGGAAAGAACTGCCGCAGAGAGTGATAGCCTCGTAGACTGATTAATATGGACTAGTTCGATACAGAGTAGTGTTTCTCAAATTAGAAGCATGAATATGGCAGAATTAACTGCTAACCCTAAATATGAACGTAAGTCCGATAGTGCACTAGTACCGCGAGGGAAAGCTGAAAAGAACTCTTAATCGAGAGTTAAAAGACTTGAAATCTAACAGTTGCAGTTTGTTACTGCTCTTTCACAAATGTGAAAAGGGTTGTAACGTACGTCTTGAAAAACGGGCCAGGGAGTTTGCTTAAGTGGCGAGGTTAACGTAAAGGAAGCCATAGCGAAAGCGAGTCTGAAAAGGCGCAAGTCACTTGGGTAAGACCTGAAGCCAGATGATCTAATCATGAGCAAGGCGAAGTTTTCCGAAAGGGAAATGGAGGCCTGAACTAGTGTTGTGTGCATGCACTTGGATGATTTGTGATTAGGGGTGAAAAGCCAATCTAATCTGGCAATGGCTGGTTCCTGCTAAAATATGCCTACGTATAGTCTCATTATGTTTTCTTACGGTGTAAAGTACGGATAGGTCGTGCAGAGGGCTTTTCCTACGGCGAACTTTCCAACTCAGAAACTGTAAGACGCGGAGAATGGGAAACAGCGGCGGCGCGTAAGGTGCCGTCACGAGACCGGAACAAAGGAGACCAAAGTTAAGGTCCCAAAATATATGTTAAGTGCATCAAAAGGAGTTTTAAACCTGAGACAGTGGGGAGGTAGACATAGAAGCCGTCATCCTTTAAAGAAAGCGTAACAGCTCACCTATTGAGGTTTGAAGCCCTGAAAATGGACGGGGCTAAAACATATTACCGACACTTTGGAGTTACTCATTTGAGTAATCTAGTAAGCAGGCGTACTTGTAGCGTAGAAGCTTTTTCTAAAGAAAGAGTGGAGCTATTAGTAATGAGAATCCTGGTAATAGTAAGAACTAATTTCGCTGAGAATCGCGAAATGTCGTAAGAGTAAGGTTTCCTTGGCAATATCAATTAACCAAGGGTTAGTCGGACCCTAAGATGCACCTTAACTGCGTGCATCGATGGACAACAGGTTAATATTCCTGTACTGTTTATATTTTATGACGTGATTTGCTTCAGGATAAGCGAGATTCCGAGAGGAAGCCTGTACAAAGAAATTTGGGGAGCGTAATGCGTAGATCCAGAATAATTTGTGCAGTTAACGTCGCTGATTCCAGGAGCCAGTGAAAAGATCACGTATTACGAATGTAAGCATCCGTACTAAGAATCGACACTGATACTCTAGCTGAGAAGGCTAAGACATGAAAGCTAAATCTAGTTAAGGGAATTCGGCAACATTGGCCCTTTAGCTTCGGTAGAAGGGGTGTCTATTTTCGTCTTTTTAGAAATAGGAAGGCGTTTGTAGATCTCAGTAACAAGGACGGTTCGACTGTTTATCAAAAACATAGCCGGTTGCTAATCTGAAAAGACTTGTATAACCGGTGAAACCTGCCCAGTGGTGGTGCTTAAAACCGTGTTTCAACGCGGCTAAGACCCATCAAACGGCGGGCCTAATTCCTGAGGCTCTTAAGGTGAATTGCATTGCCTTACGTCGCTTATAGCGACGCTGTGTAACCTCAAGAAACGAATCGTTTAAGTTAAAGGACAATGAATAAACCATATATTAACACAGAAAATTTGACTATTTGCTGGAACATCTTGATGAATCGTCGTCGGATATTGTTCTTGTGAAAGAATAACGAACCCGGAAAATCGACTAGGAAAGACAATCAGCAGGGAAGACTGGAATTAATTGTTATTATTAAGTAATGACAAAATAGAAACATTTAAATACTCTATTTCTATCCTTATTAAATGGATAGAAATCAATATCTTGGAAAATTAGAAAATTTTGTTGATAAATTTAATGAATATTCTGAAAGAGCAAGAATAAGAGGATCCCCTCATTCAAATATGCAGGGATGGAATGTTGTTGCTACGTTATGGTATATGTTAAGAATAGAGTTATTAAATTCGAGAGCAAGTTATTCTGGTTTAGAAATACCCCCATTGGATAAAGATGAAAATGGAAAATTCTACATTAGAACAAATTAAAAAATATTTATTCTAGAACCCTCAGAGATCATACGCCAAACATTAATTTATAATGAAGATATGATCCGATCTTTACAGTGATGTAAAGAGCTTATTAGAAATAATAAGACGCCGATTAGAAAAATTAAAAAATAGAACTTCTTGATTATTAATTGTATGGTATTACTATTAACAACTTTGGTTTTTGAATGCGTAGATGATTTGGGATATCACTTTGATGTTGAATACATCGGAGAAAATTATCAAAATATCGTTGACACATTAGATCACAAAGGTTATAATCCTTGGTTACCTATAACACAAGGAATTTTTGTACCAGCACGATTAATAGAATTACATTATAATGGAAATTCAGAAGAAAGAATTCTCACATTTAATGAATTCAAACATTTAGGAAGACCATTTTATTTAATCGGTCAGTAATTTTCCGTCGAGGAAAATGAAGTAACAGTCATGAGCGTAATACCTTGTCATCTGAATGGTGACTTGCATGAATGGTTTAACGAAATCGTCACTGTCCCTAACTAGAAACTTCTGAAAATATCCTCCGGTGAACAGACCGGAGACGCCTAATGGGAAGTGAAGACCTTGTGGACCTTTACTGCAACTTGTTGTTGTGAGTTTACGATTGGTACTTAGCATAAGTAGGAGAATACGCGCAGCTTCGGCGAGGCGGCATGTCGACATTGTAATACTACTTACTTTTTGTAGATTCACTTACTCTTTTGAGGACACCAGCAGGCGGGCAGTTTGGCTGGGGCGGCACCCCTCTGAAAAGATATCGGAGGGGCCTAATGACAAGCTCATCTACGTCGGAAATGTAGAGTGGAGTGTAAAGGCAAAAGCTTGTCTGACTGTATTCCGAATAGTAAGGAATGCAGAGGTGAAAGCCGGGCTTAGCGAACCATTGATGGCTTTTAATGGGCCACAATTGTGACAGAAAAGGTACCACACCGCTGTCGGCTCTTCCTATCCTGGCTGTGCACAAGCAGCCAAGGGTGTTGGAGTTCACACGTTAAAAGGAATCGTTAGCTGGGTTAAGATCGTCGTGAGACAGATTGTATAATATCTATTAGGTGTGTCGTTGTCTGAGTGGAAGGATCTCGTAGTACGAGAGGAACCGAGATTCGAAGCCTCTGGTTTACCAGTTGTTATGAGCAGGCTGGGCAGCTACGCTTTATTTGGATAAGTGCTGAAAGCATCTAAGCACGAAGCCATCCGCAAAACGAGACAACTAAGGCCGTCATAGAAGATGACGTTGATAGAGTTGGTGTGTACGCACGAAGCTTCGGCGACGTGTTCAGCACGCAACTACTAAAAGCTTCAAACCTTTACTCTAAAAATAAGATTATGCCTGTTTTGTCTGTGGATATTGTTTGCCAAAATATCTCACGAAATTCACAAAGAATTTTTGGGACCAGAAAATTTTTAATTTTCTGCTGCAGGAATTCACGATTCAAGAAAATAAAATTCCTGTATAAAAAAAAGAGTTCTGATGAAAAATATTATTTTCATTCAAAAATTTCTGGTAGTTAACATGATGCTTGCAAATAACAACAAAACAGAAATTGTATTTTAATAGGAAACCATAAAGAATTTAAGCAAACGACTAGTTACAAAATTAATGGTAACAAAAGAAGAGGCGAAAGAGAGAGTAAAACAATTAGTTCAAGAATTTAAAGAGATTCCAAAATCCCATTTAGACTCTATGTCCGAAGAGGATATCAAAAGATTATTTATTACTCCGTTACTAGAATTATTGGGTTGGAAAAAATTTGATATTCAAAGCGAATTTAGAATTCTAAAGGGAAGAGCAGATTATTTATTAAAAACGGGAAATACTGAAGTGTTAGTTGTTGAGGCGAAAAAAACGTCGGTATCACTGACGGAAGATGAGGGCAGACAAGCAGTTTCTTATGCATATCACAGTAAAATAAAATTTGCAGTTTTAACAAATTTCAGATATTTAAGAGTATTTCATGCATTGTCAAATATAAAGAATATCGACAATAATTTGTTAAAAATAAATAATAATTATTTCAGATTAGATTTTGAAGAATACATCGATAAATTTGAGATATTATGGCTGCTCTCAAAGGAAAGCTTTGAAAAAGGTGAAATCAACAAACTTTTATCTGCAAAAGATGAACGCATTAACAAACCAATAGATAAAAAATTATTAGATGATTTTTTGAAAATTAGGGAAATTTTATCTAAAGAGATTAAATCAAAAAAAAATTATCTAAAAAAGGAAAAAATTGACGAATGCGTTCAGATTTTAATTGACAGATTAATTTTTATACGTTCTGTTGAAGATCGAGGGTTAGAGCCTACAAATTTTTTATTAGGGTTAGACGGTGATGTCAGATCGCAGAGAGTAAGGTATCAGTTATTTCCTTATCTATTAGAAAAATTTAAAGATTTCAATCAAAAATATGACTCAAGATTATTTGAGGAAGGACTTTTAGAAAAAGAGGGGGCTTTCTCAGATGAAGATCTGCACAAAGTTATCAGAATATTATATTTCGGAGCAGAGGATAATCAGACCAAGTATATGTTTAATGAAATTCCGGGAGATATTTTTGGTGATATCTATGAGCAATATTTGGGAACTATATTGTCAGGTACAGAAAAAAGAATAAAACTTGATTCAAAAAGTGGAAAAAGAAAAAGTATGGGCATCTATTATACTCCCTCTTATATTGTGGATTATATTGTTAAGAATACCGTTGGAGAATATATAAAAAATAAATCCATTGATGAAATTTTAGAAGTAAAGATTTTAGATCCTGCTTGCGGATCGGGTAGTTTTTTAACAAGAGCTTTTCAGGAAATTTGTGATATAATTAAAGATAAATTAAATGAATGGGAAGAAGGAAGTAAAATTTTATTTAAGAAACCTAAAGAAAAATTAATTGAATTAAATTTTGGACAAAAAATTGAGATTTTGAGAAACTGTATTTATGGTGTTGATTTAGATGAAAAAGCAGTTGAATTAGCTCGATTAAATTTAATGTTAAAAACTCTTGAAGGAGTAGGACCCGAAATTAAAAAACCTACTCTCCCTCATCTTACAAATATTAAATGCGGTAATTCTCTTATTGATGATTATTCTGTTGCAGGAGATAAAGCATTTAATTGGCAGGCTCAATTTCCCGAAGTTTTCAGAAATGGAGGATTTGATATTGTAATTGGAAATCCGCCTTGGGGAGCAAAAATTGAATCAAGGATTTTTGATAAAAAATATCCGAATTTTAATTTAAACTCCTTTTCGCTTTTTGTGTATAAAGGATTAGAAATGATTTCTAAAGAAAGTCTTTTAGGTTACATCATACCTAAAAATTTCATAAGAACAAATGATTACGCAACTGCAAGAGAAAAAATAGTCAAAAATTACCAATTGATTCAAGTCATTGATACAGGCAAATTTCCTGGAGTAGTTCAAGAAGCAGTAATTTTAATTATAAAAAATAAAAAAGAAATAAATGAAAAAATATTGACTGGAATAATATCCGAAAACGGAAAAAATATTCAAGGGTTTATGGATCAAAGTTCTATTATAAAAAATCAAGATTTTGTTTTTGATATTTCTTCAAATAATCTAATTCGGGAATTGAAAATTAAGATAGAGAAAAATGGCTCTCCACTTAAAGAATTAATAGTTTTATCACGAGGTATAGAGACTGGTAAATCTGGAAAAATAAGCATTTGCCAAAAATGCGGAAATTGGTTGGCTACCCCCAGAAATAGCGAGACTAAATTTTGTCCTCGTTGTAAATTCGAGGTTAAAATTTCCGAGAAGAATACTGAAAATATGATTTCTGAAAAAAAAGATAAAAATTACACAATTCCTATATTGGCTGGGAATCAAATTGAAAGATATTATGTTAAGAGAAATTATTTTCTTATGCCCAATATAAAGGGTATAAATTATAAAAATTCTGATTTCTTTAAAAAAAATAAAATTGTTCTAGTAAGGATTTTACCAAAAATTGTGGCTACTTTAGATGATGAAGGAAGATTTACTTTAAAGACACTATATAATCTAAATTTATCATCAAAATCGCCAATTTCTCTAAAACATATTCTAGGTATCATGAATTCAAAACTTTTTTCATTCTATTATGAGTATTCATATAATCTGGGTGGAAATTTGACTCCAAGTTTAACCCAAGCAAATATAAAAAAATTCCCTATTGTGACTAAAAAAAGTGAAATATTAGATAAAAATATCGATCAAATGCTTTTACTTCAAAAGAAATTCCACGAAGAAAAATCATCGGGTGGAGAAAAGGAAAGATTAGAGCAACAAATTAAAAACATAGACCATGAAATTGATCAAGAAATCTACAAGTTGTATGAAATTACCGAAGATGAAAAGAAAATAATAGAAGAGAGCTTAAGATGAAAGACCAATTTAAAAAAAAGCTTACGATAGAAGAATTTGAAGAATTTACCAAACACTTTCCAACAAGTGATATCTCTCTAGTAATGCTCGACAAAATTCCTAGTTTTTTAACTAATTCAAGAGATTTACAAGAAAAAACTCTCTTAGTAAAATTAGCTAGTGGAGCAACAGTTGGCATGATTTTTGATATATATCGATATGATAAAAAAGATGAGGCAAAAGGAACGCCTATAAATGTAAACCGATATTCAATAAATAATAATTTAGAATTATCTCAGAAATGGTTACCTCTTAATGAACATAGAATTAGTTCAGGGAGTTTCGTGGCACTAACATCGTCTCAACAAAACCGCACCTTAGTGGTTAAAAAATGAAATATACAATTGATTTAAGGAATTTAGTGAGGCAACACTGGAGTATTTGAGAAAGTTAGATTAATGGACCATTTTTTCTCGTCGATATTTTTTTCATCTCACAAATACTTATATATTTCATATGTCTTTTAATTCTGTATTTTAATGGGGTGAGTCAACAGGCTTCGGTCTGATGACCAATCTTTTTTTACGTTATCAGGCTATCTTGAATGGAGTTTGCCTTCCATGCTCACCTTATTTTTTAATTATAGAAATTAATTTAAACGATAATTATTTGTTTTTAAAATGGATTTGCAGATATTCAATGATGAACCTCCGCGAAATTATATTTTAGGACATACTGCGTTGAGTAAGAGAAAAGAATCTGATTTACCCTCTTCAATCGCAAATTATTGTACATTTGTAGTCGAGTATTCACGTGGAGAATTAGAAACTTATCAAGAGAGTTATGTTTTATATTGGAAAGGGATTAGAGCAGGACATGGTTTGAATCGAGATAAATTATTCAATAAATTTGGAGCTCATCATGAGTATAGCAATATTTCAGTTTTTCGGGTTCCCGAGAAAATCAAACAATTGAGGACACTTTAGAGTATGCGATTGATGAATTTGGTAAACCATTTTCGAAACCTGATTTGATTAAGTGCTTTTGATATTCTTAAGTTTCATAAATACATTTAAAAACTCGTTTTCGTTCCTATTTTTAGAGTGAGGAAGTCAATTTTCGGAACTAGGTCATTAACTTGGCAAACTTTCACATAAAAGTTTAGTTCTGAGGAAGGTCCGTCCATCCTGAAATAATATATTTCAGCTTGTATTCATTGGGAATATAAGAATCATGTGTGAAAGCACATTGTTGTGAGGCAAAGCTCTATTACAGAAACGACACAGTTGTCTTTGAGCAATGCATTCGTGGAAGAAGCGATGAGAAGACAGATATGATGAAACGAGTATCTTGATTGATGCAAGGGAACTGCAATAAGCAGTACACCGCAAAGTAGCATGTTGACATGTTTTGTCCTTGGTTTCGAGGAAAACAACAGAAGATGGCCTATTCCTCACTCGTTTTTTTAAAAGTTATTTAATTTATGAATGCACGAGCCTGAATATCTGTTACTTATTATTTAACATACCTCTTAGAAATATATTTACTAATAATTACAGCTACTAATCTAATAAAAAATTTAGATTAGCGAAACTTTCTAAATTTTAAATAAAATCAAATAATCTAGTCGGGAGTAAAAAGACGAATCTTCTCGTTACATTTAAATAACCTTTTTCTGTTTTTACTTTAACTTAATATGAGGGGGTAGCTCAGTGGGAGAGCACTACGCTGAAGACGTAGGTGTCGCGTGTTCGATTCACGCCCTCCTCATTTTAGCACATTGCAAATGTGTTCTTAGCTTAGGATGTGAATCTATAGTAAACCAATTTAATCTTTCGGTGGCTACATTGGTTTCCTAATAAGTCAAACAACAAAAAAACCGAAGAACTTAGTTGTTTGACTATAACACAAGAGCGTGTTTCTTTATTGTTCTGCTTTCTAAGAATCAGAAAATTATATTTTCTGATCACGCCATCTTGGGGCGTGATTCACGCTTCATTCAGCATTGAAAATGCTTTATCATGCAAAAAATATAAACTTTATAGTAATAACAAAAAAGAAAGATTTATAAATATTCAATTAATAATAAGATGATGGAAAAACAAGATCAGAAAAGAATGTTTTATGAAGCACTTTTAGATTTAACAGAAAATTCTGGATTATCTAAAAGTTATTTCACTCCAAAAAGAATTTTAGGTCATGTTCGTTATATACTTAAGAGAGAAAGGTTACCCTCGCAGACATTATTAGGTTGTTTTATTGATGCGTCTAAGAGAGAAATTAGTGAAAAATTCTTATATGAAACTCTTAATGAATTAATCAAAGAAGGAAGGGTAGAACATATAATTGGAGAAACTGGTTGTATACTTGGGGATCAACGTTCTGTTTATGATTTTTACAGAGCAGTTATAAAAGATAATTAATTCTATCAATAAATAAATACAAAGGAATTAATTCATAATTTATTTAAACTCATTTTCTTTCTGTAAACTATGGTCATTAAACGATTAGAAGATATTGAACGAGAAAAACAAGAAGAAAAGCGAGAGAAATTCAAAAGACAAATAACCGAAGATGCCCGCGATGTCATCGAAGGAGTTTTAGGTGGCCCAAAGAAACCTTTACATGGTGGAAAGTTTTCAAAAGTTTTTTGGTTTATTGCAAAGTCATTACTTTTCATTTTGGCACTAATTATTCTAGTTAATTTTGTGTTAGGAAATATTTGGCTGTTAAAATTTTTCGCCAAAGAATTTTTTTGAAGATGAGCTCAGAAAAAAATAAAGATTGAAATCTAAAATTCGATGCAATTATCGAAGAAGAAAACAGGCGTTTGCATAAAACTGAAAATCAACTCATAGATGAATTTGTAGAAAATCATCCTTTTATACACACGCATAAAAAATATGAAAAACTGAAAGAACAAAAAACGTATTGGTGGAATGTGGGGATTTCTTCATTAATCGCGACAGGATTTGGTACAATAGGTTTAACATACAATCATCATGAATACAATCTCCCCTATATTGCCTCAGCAGCGTTGACAATTATGGGTTTGAGCATGACCGTATATAGTTGGTATAAAGAATATGGAACAAAAAGACAATTGGCCGAGTTCGACACCTACGAGCTCATCGAAGCACGACGATTAACAAATCAATTAGATCGGGAATTGTACATGGAACGACATAATAGAGACAAACGGATGGAACAGCGTTTAAACTACAAAAAACACGAGCAGGAATATTCTGCAGAGAATTAATCATCAAATAAATACGTTAATCTAAATTGTTCTGTTTGTCCGTGCATAGTTCTCTTTTCTAAAATTTTTTACTATCGCTTCTTTCTAAAAATTGATCAAAGCGCGCTAACGCAATAACTAATGATTCTTGTCCTACTTTTGTTATTAATGGATAATCTTGATATAGATGAAATGACTGCCATGCTCGATGAAAACGAGGAAAAGTATCTTCAAAAAATGTTCCAGGGGATATCCTATCAATAATTTTTTTATACTCCTCACTTTTTGGACCATTATAATTATAATGTCTAAAAGGAAATGCATGTTCTTCCCAATCATTCGGATCATACCACGTATCAGGAATTAATTCATCTTTCATAATTTTTTGAATAAGCGGCTCTCCTAAATATCGATCACTCATAAAAAAATCATGCGCTTTTTCCGGCATGACTAAATAGCGCACTAATTTGAATGTTCCCGGGAAATTAACTGATTTACATTTTGCTCGGAGATTATCCACTCCTTTCCCATTGCCAAATGAATTATTCCATCATTTCTCAGATAATTCCGCTCCAAAATCCCCCTCTACAAAATAAAATCTCCCTCCTCTGGCTGATGATCAGTTAACAAAAATCCCCTAATGCCGTAATTATTGGTAAGAATATCGCTTGCAAGACTAATGGTGCTTGCTCGAGGTTCTTTTGCAGTTATCAAATAATTTTCTAAGGAATTAACTTCTAACAACGAACCTTTATATTCAATCAAAGAATTTCCCATACTCTTTTATAGAACCTCTCTTTAAAAAAGTTATTCTTATTTTGTTAGAGTGAGAAGTAGTAAATTTCAAAACATTTAAATATTAAATTTCTTATTTAGATGTATGAAAAAGACGGTTAAACGAAAACAGAGTTTTCGAAAAAGAAAAGAAGGAAAACACGGTGCGTTGGAATTATCAATTGGAACTATTGTTATTCTTGTTCTTGCTATGAGTATGTTAATTCTTGGACTAGTTTTGGTTCGAACAATTTTTACCGGCGCAAAATATAATGTTGATACAATGAACAAAAAAGTTGAGGCGGAAATAAACAAATTATTTGTCGAAGAACAAAGAGCAGTTATTTTCTTACCTAATAGAATTGCGGAGATAAAACAAGGAGATGAATTTGGTCTTGGTTTCGGTATTCAAAATGCAGTGAGAACGCAAAAATTCCGCTGGCAAGTCGAAGTTAATGATGATAATATTCGAAAAAAATGCGGTATAACTGATCGTCAAGCGGAAGAATGGGTGACGACGGGAGGAACCGGCAGTGTGGATTTAGCAAGCGGACAAAAATATTATGATGTCCTACGATTTAATGTAGCAGAAGGCTCGGTTTCAGATATATCGACATGTATCATCCGTTATCGATTAGTTATCAAACAAGAAGACGGGCTGCCGTACACGACTGAATCATTTGATGTTGATATCTCGTAAGAAAAATCAACAAAATTATTGAGAAAAGTTTTTAAGTAGATGAATGCGGTCTTATTTTTATGACAAATAACCATAAGAATAGTCAATCTGCGGATATACTTCCCTTTATCTCATCGAATGCGGATAAAGAAGAACTTATGAATGAAATTGAAAACTATGAGCGCTTTCTACAACATTTACCCGATAGTCAAGACTATAAAATACGATCATTGCGTGATCACTATACCGCCTATCTCCAAAGTTATTGTCAAGCGTTGAAAATGTTTCAGGACACTGAATATATGTCGCCATTACCTCAAAATAAAAAAGATCTGGAAAGCGCTGTCGTTGAATTATAGAAAACTTTTTAATCAGTTTTTTTATGTAATAGTATGGCGAAAAAGCATAAAGAATTTACTACCCGACAAATTGAAAAGATTCATGAATATCTGCAGATTGATCGTCAATATATCTATTACACAACGTTAGAGTGGAAATTTTTGAGTGACGATTTTATTCATCATACCTATCGTCCTGAAGATAAAGACGAATTATATGCATTGATAAAATCAATAAAGCAATATCCTGCAGTTTTTAGAGAACATGACATCTCAAAGCTTGAATACATGCTATACCGTTTAGTGGAGATATTTCCCAATATAGAAGATATTTTAGAAAATGAGGACTATGATTCCAACGATGATGACTAAAAGGTGTACTAGAGAAAATAAATATTTATAAAACAAAATTTTTTCATAGTGTCATGAAAACCGAGAAAAGAGACGATACGTTTACACTTCGAGATATAGATTTAATTCTTGATACCAGAAATTATTATGAATTTCTGACTCAATATAATTGGACAAGTCTTTCAGATGGTTTTATTCATCAGCATTTTACGCCCCAAGATCGGGATGAAGGTTGTTATTGCCAGCATTACTTATCAATATATTCAAAAACATTTACGCAGGAGAAATATGACCTTAATGCGATAGATATAGCAGTCAAGCGTCTCATGGATTCATTCCCCCCTACTGAGCTGTAAATTTTAAATACCCCCTATTCATTTCTCTTACATGGTTTTGCAGGTGTTCAATACGTTAGGGAAGATGAAGGAATTGTTCATTCCTTTGAAGAAAAAGGAAGTGCGCATGTATTCTTGCGGCTTGACTGTTTACGATTACGGCCACATTGGTAATTACAGAGCTTTTGTTGTTTCAGATTTGTTTAGGCGATATTTAGAGTTCAAGGGATACAAGGTTAAAAAAATAACCAATATCACTGATGTCGATGACAAAACAATACGAGAAAGCATACGGAACAACGTCAGTCTTAAAAAATATACTGAAGTTTATGAAAAAGCTTTTTTTGAAGACGAAAAAATATTGAATATAATAAAATCGGATAAATATCCGCGAGCTACAGACCATATAAAAGATATGATTGCTATCATTGAAAAATTAGTTGGACAACATATTGCGTATAAAACTGATGATGGAATATATTTTAATGTTAAAAAATTCAAGGATTATGGGAAGCTTTCAGGATTCAAGATTGGAGAATTAAAAGAAGGTGCAAGCGCGAGAGTAAAAAAGGACGAATATAATAAAGAAAATGCAAGCGATTTTGCGCTCTGGAAATTTTACATACCTGAAGACGGGAATGTTTTTTGGAGCACTAAATTTGGGAAAGGTAGACCTGGCTGGCATATTGAGTGTTCAGCAATGTCAACTAAATATTTAGGGCAGCCATTCGATATCCATACCGGAGGCATTGATTTAGTTTTCCCTCATCACGAAAATGAAATTGCTCAATCAGAACTAGCATTTAACAAGCAGTTCGCAAAATATTGGCTGCATAATGAATGGATGATGGTTGATGGAAAAAAAATGTCTAAATCATTAGGAAACTTTTACACAGTTAGAGATATAATTGACAAAAAATTTGATCCATTATCCTTGAGATATTTCTATTTGACAGGACATTATAGAACGCAATTGAATTTTACCATCGAGAATTTACAAAATGCTGAAAATTCTTTGAAAAGACTCAGAACTTTGATTAAGGATACAAAAGATGATAAGAAAATAAATAAAGAATATTTGAAAAAATTTGAGGAAGCTATGGATGATGATTTCGATACAGTGGCAGGTTTAGAAATTTTGTGGGAATTTATCAGAAATGAAAATGCTTCCGGAAAAATCAAAACTATAAAAAAAATAGATTCAGTATTAGGATTGGATTTGCTGAGGAAAGATAAACTGTCAATTCCAGACGAGGTAAAAAAATTAGTCCAAGAACGCGAAGATGCGCGAAAGAAAAAAGATTGGGCAAGAGCAGACATATTACGAAGAAAGATTAGTGAAGAAGGTTTTCAGGTTAGTGATACTTTTGAAGGACCAAAGATTGAGAAGGCTTAAATTTAGAAAACTTTAAATCAAAATTATTGATTTCTCTCGGTAATAGGTTCTATATCTTGAATTAAATCCCGAGTGCCGGCTCTCCACGGCCATACACACATTGGTTCTCTGTATGTGATTTTAATGGTTTCTTGAGTATCTAAATATTTTTGAATATTTTCTACTAATTCCTCAACATTTTCTCCATTTCGAGCAGTTCTATTGATACTAAAATCCCACAAGTTTGCACCTTGGGATGATAACCCTTCGAGTGCTAATGTTCCCTCATACGTTTTCCAAATGATTCCTTTTTTGGAAAATTTATTGACTTGTCCAACTCGTGATCATTCTGAAACAATGTAACTATTTGAACAACTACCAATACCTCCAATGCAAGCAATTCCCATTATTCCTGCAATAGCAAAATTTATGATTATACGAGAACATCGTTCTTCAGTATTTCTTTTTCTCATGATATTACATAAACAATTGCCTTTTAAATGCTACGCAGGAAATCCGCACCTTTTAAGGTGACGGATGAATTGCGTCACCCGCAGCTAAATATTTATTTCTAGAAAAATTAATCCAATAG
>JAGVXM010000003.1 GCA_018303785.1 Candidatus Pacearchaeota archaeon | reverse complement strand
ATTCATCAATCAAAAGTAATAAATAACATTTATATAGAACCAGCAGATTGTATACGGTTATGAAAATTGGTGCACAAAAAAAAGGACGTTACATATTTATTTTTATCCTAATAATTTTATTGACGCAATTTATTCATGCTGCTGGAGTTGGATATATTTACAGTAATAAAAATAGAGTTGACAAAAATATAGTTGCTTTATTTGAGGAAATGAATTTAACTGTTGATTTGATCTCTGAAAAAAATATCCATCAAGATTTATCTTCTTATTCTTTTATTTTTGTTGGCGATGAGCGTTACAAAAAGCCACAAAACATTCCTATTACAAAAGTTCCTTCCGTTATAACAAATTATTATTTTGGTGAGGAATTTGGTATTACTGATTCTGACGGAATTTCTAAACTTGCATCGAGTGCTCCATTACAAGTAAGAAAAGGGAATCAGGTTATTCAGGTTTATACGCAAGCACGATACAATGGTGTTTCTGTTCCGTATTATTATTTAGCGACTGGTAATAAAGTTGATGAAATGGTCACTGTTGCAGGAACGTATACCGGTAATAACTATTCATTAGGCGACGTTATTAGCTATTCAAAAGCTGGCACAATTTTGAAAAACCATGAACATGCTGATAAAAACATTTGTTTTTTCGGAATTGTTGATAGCGATATATGGACAGCCCAAGCTAAAGAATTATTCAAGGATTGTGTAAGATTTGTTGTTATTACATGTAAAAAAGATTCGGATTGTCCTGATAGCAAGATAGGAGATAATTTTTGCAAAGATTCTGACGTGTTCCAAAATATAGACTCATTTACCTGTAAAAATCCTGGATCGTTCCAATCATTTTGTAAAGAAGAAAAGAATTCCCAGAAAGTAAAAAGTTGTCCTGCTCAATGTAAAGATGGGAATTGTTTTTGTGAAGATATAGACAAAGATTTGTTTGATGCTTGTAATAAAAATGATGATGGGGATGATGGTAAAGATAAGGATTGTAATGATAAGGATGCTGATATTTTTCCTGGGAACGTTGAGACTTGCGACAATAAAGACAATGATTGTAATGGAAAAATAGATGAGGGATGCTGTAACGATAATGATGTCGATTTGTTTGATGATTGTATTATAGGCAAGCCTGGAGATGATGGAAAAACAGTCGACTGTAATGACGAGGATAAATTCGTTTATCCTGGAGCTCCAGAAAGCTGTGATGGTAAGGATAATGATTGTGATGGACAGATTGATGAGAACAATGGTAACTGTGGAGATGGCACTATTTGTTCAAGTGGTAAATGTTTACCGGTGACCTGCAAGCAAGATAGTGATTGTGGAAATGATGGATATACTGGAAATAAATTTTGTGAGAGCCAAGATGTTTTCCAAAATTATGTTGATTATGATTGTAAAAATCCTGGACAAGCATCTAGTTATTGTGATTCTACTTCTTCAAAAAAATTAGTTGATGATTGTGATTCAAACGAAGCGTGCAAGAGCGGAAAATGCATAAAAAAATGCAAAGATGATGATGTAGATAATTTTGATGATTGCGCTAAAGATGATGAAGATGATGATGGTAAAGATAAAGATTGTAATGATAAAGATAATAAAATTTATCCTGGTGCTCCAGAAAGCTGTGATGGTAAGGATAATGATTGTGATGGACAGATTGATGAGAACAATGGTAACTGCGGTTCAGGAAATTCTTGTGTTCAAGGTATTTGTGTTCCGATTAAGTGTTCTAAAAAATCTGACTGTGGGACTGATGGATTTATCGATGGTACTTTTTGTGAAAAAGGTGATATTTTTCAAAATTATCTTGAATGGACATGTGAAAATCCGGGGACAACCTCTAGCACTTGTTCAAAAAAAGCTGAATCTCGCTCGGTAACAGACTGTTTAAAAGGATGTAAAAACGGAATGTGTACTGAATTTGTCTGCAATAAAGATTCTGATTGTGATGATAGTGATGAATATACTCAAGACTCATGCGTTGATCCTGGTACTGCATATAGCCGATGTAAATATGATAAAATAAAATGTAAGAAAAATACTGATTGTGATGATAATAATCAATATACAAAAGATATTTGTAATAATCCAGGTTCCATTGACAGCTCTTGCACTAACGAAGAAATTATTTGCTTTGAGAATAAAGATTGTGGGACTGACGGTCTTATTAATGGAGTATTTTGTGATGGGCCAAATAATAAAGATGTATTCCAAAATTTTCAAAGCTGGAACTGTGAAGAGGCTGGAACAACTTCCAGTTCATGTACTCAAACAATTCAATCAAAATTAATTACTCCATGTGATTCTGAATGCGATAATGGTGCATGTATAAATATTGTTTGCAAGAAAGATTCAGATTGTAATGATAATAATTTAACGACAACTGATAAGTGCAATAAACCTGGAACAATAAATTCTTTCTGTACTCATGAAGGCGTCAGATGCTCACAGGATACTGATTGCGGAACTAACCGATATACCGGCGATTTTTTTTGTAATAATAAAAATATAACTCGTAATTTTTTAGCTTTTGATTGTAAAAATCCTGGTACTGCTGCAAGCTTCTGCTCTTCAAATGCGCAAGAAAAAAATCTGTATGAATGTTTGTACGCTTGCAATAGTGGAAGTTGTATACGATGTAATACAAATAAAGACTGTGATGATGGTCGGTCAAATACAAATGATCGCTGCATGTTTGGCGGAACTATAGATTCATTTTGCTTATATGAAACAGTTCAATGTGAAAAGAATTCTGATTGCGGGACTGATGGTTACATAGGAAAAACATTTTGCAAAAATGATCACGTGTATCAAAAATTCAGAAAATGGAATTGTAAAAATTCTGCATCACCAGGTAGCTTTTGTGAATTCGATGAAGAATTAAGACAAGTACAAACCTGTTTATTTGGTTGTAATGATGGCGTTTGTAAATCTCAACCAAATAAAACTGAATGTGAAGATGCAAAAGACAATGACAAGGATAATTTAATCGACAGTTATGATCCTGGATGCTGGACTGATATTAGCAAGCCTGAAACGTATGATCCTAAATTAAACAATGAGAGCAGAGCAACAGTTATTTGTTTCAAGGATATTGAATGCGGAAATGATGGATATATTGGAGATACTTATTGTAATAACAATTCAGTTGTCCAAAAATTCAAAGAATTTGATTGTGAGAAACCGGGAACAGGAATTTCTCGTTGCAATTCAGATACTAAAGAAAAATTAATTGAAAATTGTGATGCTGATGAATTATGTACTAATGGTAGCTGTAAAAAAATAACATGTAAGAAAGATGCTGATTGCGGTATAAATAATTTTACTGGCAATTCTTTTTGTAAGAATAATAATGTCTATAAAAATTTCAAATCATTTACCTGTAATAGTCCTAGAAGTTTATCAAGTTCCTGTAGCTCTAACAATGAATCAACATTGATTGAAGAATGTAGTTTTGGCTGTAAAAATGGAAAATGTATTAATGAAGATTGTGATAATGGTATCGACGACGATGGCGATGGATTAATAGATGATTTAGTTGAATTAAATCCTGATAATAATCAGGTTTTCTCTGCTGGCTCTGAAAATGGAAAAAACAGTCCATTCAGATTAATGAATTTATTAAAGGCGGCGATACTTCAAAAGAAATTTTCTTTAACTGCTCCAACAGCTGCGATTTTGTTATCTGATAATGCACAGGGCGGTGGTTTTGTCTGGACTTCTATTGGAAATCCTCATGAGAAAACTATTGATAAAGTGTGTGAAGTTTTTGGTTATAATACTGCTATAGATTATGCCTGCCTTGATAATGAAAAAAGTGGAAGATATCCAAATGGAAAATGTAATCATCATTCTCCTGGAGACAATGAATTAATTAGATTTAACGGAAAAGATTTTGTTGCAGAAACTGCAATTCAAAAATATTCTAAAGTTTGGCTGAGCAAAATTGTTTGCGAGGATAAATTATCCGCCTGTAATGATGGCTGGGATAATGACAATGATGGTAAAATAGACTTGGAAGATACTGGATGCGCAAGTCCTGATGACGACGATGAACGACCGCACGATGAAGATTGTTAAGATATTTCCTAACAGCTATTAGTTGAAAGTAGTTTTGCAAGTAGTTATTTTATAGAAATTATTTTTGACTCTCATAATGTTTAAAAGTGGATTAACTATGGAGTTATAATGAAAACGGTGTATCATCTGACCATTATCATTGTGTTATTGCTGCTTATTAGCAGTGTTCATTCTGAAAAAATAACAGGAAGTATTGGAAACGCTCGTATGATTTTGAAAGCTACTCAAGGAGATGTTATAAATAAATGTGTTCTAGTAAAAAATGTTAACGATATTGATTTAGAAATTATGGTAAGTGCCAGTGGTGATTTGGCTGACTACGTTACATTTAAGGAAGAAAAATTTTTATTGACTGCTGGAGATGAAAAAAAAGCTTGCTTTGAGATAACTGCAAAAAAATCTGGAACTACTGAAACTAAAATTAATGTTAAATTTGCTCCTGAAGATGGAAATGGTGTCGGATTAAGTTCTACTATTATAATAGTTGCAGAAAAAAATAACTTACTTCCTGATTTTTTTGGAGATGATGAAGAAACTATAGTAGAAAATTCGGAAGAGACTGATGATAGGGTTACGAAGACAGGCATAGTACCTATAAAGAAAAAATCGTTTAATTTGGTTATTGTGTCGGCATTAATTACTACATTTTTAGTTGTTGTTCTTTTGATATTACTCGGTTTTACTATTAATAAGAATCCAGTTATTTCTGATAAAAAAATAAAAAAAGAACAAACTAAACAAAAAAAAGAGATGCTCACTAATGAATAAAGCATTTCTTTTATTGTTCTCATTTCTTTTAGTGAACAGTATTCTTGCTGTTGAAATTGGATACATTGTTAGCAATCCTTCAAATCTTGATACTCGTGAGATTGGAGTGAAAAATTTTTTAGTCTCAGAAGGTCATGCTGTAACTATACTGGATGATTCTATTACTAGTGAAAATAAGCAAATATTTATTGTGAGCCATAGTGTTGATTCACTTAATTTTGATCTGACTAATTATAAAAGCTTAATCATGAATAATGAATTAGCAAAAAAAGTTGGACTCTCCCGAGCATATGGAACGTCTTCTGGCAGAAGCATCAATCTGGAAAAAGTGGATTTTATTACTGAAGATTACTCTTTAGGATCTTTGAATGTATATACCTCATCTAGTTCAATGGATTATGTTGTTTCTTGCTTTGGATCAGGCACTAGAAATCTCGCATATAAATCTGATAAAAGTAGAAGTGTTATTTTAATTGCGGACACAAATGCTAAATTATTGAACAGCGCTGCAAATAGCTGTAGCGGTGTTAAAACAATTAAAGAAAGAATAGTATATTTTGGATTAACCGATTCATCAAAATGGAACAATGATTCAAAAGAATTATTCAGGCGATCATTATTATGGCTTCTTACGGGTGGTCAAACTGATAAAGATGGCGACGGATACTATTCTTTAGTTTCCGGTGGAAATGATTGTGATGACGCTTTAGCTGATGTAAATCCTGCGTCTACGGATATTAATAAGAACTGTAAAAATGATCCTCCGACAATTGTGACATTTAATCCCAACATAAATCCTAAGATCTTGAAAAATAAAGATAAAGAATTTAGTGCAACATCTAATGATGAAATAGGTTCAATACTAACACATGTTTGGAAAATTGATAATAACGAGGTTGGTGTTGAAACTAAATACGTTTTCAATAAAGATATAGGAAACTATATTGTGAGTTATACTGTTTCCGACGGAGAGTTTAGCGCTGCTAAAACGTGGAATGTTCATGTTGGGTCATCAACTGAATTTACTTGTGCAGAGATGAGTGGATTTTCTTGTTCTGTAAAAGAAATTTGCAAAGGTGAAACAATACAGGCAAAAGAAAATAATTTATGCTGTTCAGCTGCTTGCAGTGAAAAACCTCCCGAGTTTGTTTCAATTCGAAAAAGATGTATAAATGAAAGCAGTAAAATTGATCTCACTATTGATGATTTTGCGGATGATGACTTCAATGTTCATAGTATCACTGATTTTAATGTACGCATTAAAAATAATTTAAATGAAAAAAAAGAATTTGATATTTACACGTATGTATATGATGTAACTAAAGAAAAAGTATTAAAAAAACAGGATAAATCAATTACAATCAATAAGGGAGCGATACTCGCGAGTTTATTCGAGATGCAGATTCCAGATAATTCAATGGAAGAAAATGAATTTGCTATATTTACGTATGTAGAAAGTGAAAGCGGGGAGTGTAAGGAGACTTACAGAAAAATTGATGTGCAGAGAAAATCTGATAATGTAATTGTTTCGAACATTGATTTCAAGAATGATGTTTATCTTTGTGGGGATACTGCAGATTTTGATGTAACTGTTAAAAATTTGGCGAATGAGATTGAAGATGCATCTATTTCATTAGATAGTTCGAAATTATTTGATGAGAAAACGCTTACCTTTGAATTGGGCAAATATGGTGAAGATTATACTGAAACCAAAAAATTTATTGTTAGTATTCCTGAAACTGCCGATGCCGGAACTTATGAGGTTATTGCTGATGTTCAATTTAGTGGAAAAAAATCTTCTCTAAAAGAGTCGCTTACTTTGGGAGAATGTAAAACTCAAGAAATTATAGAAGATGATCTTGCCACCATCCAATTGAAGAAAGTCACTTCTTTAATTTCTGAATCTGGAGAGAATAGTCCGTATCTAATTATAGCAATTGTATATACTAGTTTGTTCTTATTGGCTGTTGTTATTTTTTATTTTGTTTTCAGAAGACGTTAATGTTCAACTCGAAAACCACAAATTTTAAATAGGCTGAAATATAGGTACGACTATAAAATGACACGAAATACAGCTACTATATTAGTTATTTTACTTTTACTTATCTTAACTGGAAGTCTTATCTATTTACTGTTGTTCATGAATGAAATAGTGATTGACGATACTGAAACTAAATCCCTTACTTTATATAATACTTCAAAAAAACTACGACTTATCGTTGATGAATTAGGAAATGATAATCGAAAACTTAATTTGTTGTATGATGACACGTTACACGAAGATGAAGATTTTTATGAAAGTGATGATGATGAATTAGGTGGCGGAAATAAAGTATTTTCTGGTTGTCAGAAAAATTCTGATTGTGGTAATGATAGATTTGTCGGTTCTGTTTTCTGCGAAAGAGGAGATTTATATCAAAAATTCTACGATTATGGTTGTAATAGAAATAAGTGTGAAAGAGATATTCAAAAAAAAATAATCAAGGAATGTTCATTTGGGTGTTATAATGGTGCGTGTATTGTACCTGTTAAAACTCAGTGTGAAGATAATTTAGATAATGATAGTGATGCTTTAGTTGATAAGAATGATCCTGGCTGCTGGAATGATATGAGCAAGCCGGATACGTACAATCCTAAATTAAATGATGAGAGCAAGGGATCTGTTGTGTGTTTTGAAAGCAAAGATTGTGGTAATGATGGATTTATTGGCGACAAGTCATGTGCTGGCAAAGACGTCATGCAAAATTTTAAATTATTTAACTGTAAGAATCCGGGGACAGGAATTTCTGAATGTGAATCAAAAGAATATTCTAAAACAGTGCAAAGTTGTGGGGAAAATCAAGGATGTTTTGGAGGAAATTGTTTACCAATAGTTTGTTCGACAAATAATGATTGTAATGATAATAAACCAATAACAATTGATAACTGCATTAATCCTGGAACTGTTGAAAGTTATTGTGATTATGATCCTATTGTATGTAATACTAACACTGATTGCAATGATAATAATGCCTTTACGAAAGATACTTGTATGAATCCCGGAAGTAAAAATAGTATTTGTAAAAACGAAGCTATCAAATGTTTCACGAAAAGTGATTGCGGTACTGACGGCTTTTCAGGAAATACTTTTTGTTCAAATGACAGCGCAGTTTCACAAAATTTTGTTTCATTTGATTGCTTAAATCCTGGAACACCTCAAAGTTCTTGTCAGAGTGCAACTGAAGTAAAGCCAGTTCAAACATGTGGTTCTAATAATAAGTGTTCAAATGGAGATTGTGTTCCTATAAACTGCGACTCAAACGATGATTGTGGTTTTAACGATTATTTTGGGGTTACATATTGCCAAAATGGTGATGTCTGGCAGAATTTCAAAGAATTTAATTGTTCAAATCCTGGAAGTTTTTCTAGTGGATGTCGTTCTTTATCATATCCTAAATTAGTATCTCGATGCGAATTTGGCTGTAAAAATGGAAAATGTATTAATGAAGATTGTGACAATGGTATCGACGACGATGGCGATGGATTAATAGATGATTTAATGGAATTAAATCCGGATAATAATCAGGTTTTCTCTGCTGGCTCTGAAAATGGAAAAAACAGTCCATTCAGATTGATGAATTTATTAAAAACCGCACTGCTTCAAAAGAAATTCATGTTTACATCTCCAACGTCGGCATTATTACTGTCAGATAATGGGCAGGGCAGTGGTTTCGTTTGGACTTCAATCGGCAGTCCTCATGAAAAAACTGTTGATAAAGTGTGCGAGATTTTTGGATTTGCAACAGTAAAAGATTATGACTGCTTGGATGACGAACGAAGCGGTAATTATCCGAATGGAAAATGCAATTATCACACGCCAGAAGATAACGAGTTAATCAGATTTAACGGCAATGACTTTGTTGCTGAATCTGCGGTGCCCAAATATAACAAAACTTGGATGAGCAAAATTGTTTGCGAGGATAAATTATCCGCCTGTAATGATGGCTGGGATAATGACAATGATGGTAAAATAGACTTGGAAGATACTGGGTGCGCAAGTCCTGATGATGATTCTGAGATACCGCATGATCCTGAATGCCGGTTGATTTAGATGAATGTTTTTATAGATAAAAGATATTAGAATATTATGATCACAGAAAATAATTTAGAGGAGCAGATCGAACATACTTTATCATTGATTGAAACAAATAAACAATTATTCAATTGTAATGATAAGGTGTATCATATTTTTATCGGCAATGGTTCTTACAAAAAGATTAACGGTGGAGATCACTATTATGTTGTTCCTTCTGTTTTTTTTACAGTCCATCAAAATGAGGAGTATTCTCCAGACATCGGAGTTATTCTCGATGTTCACTCATCAATTCCGTGCACACGACCATATGAAAATATCAGTTATATTGAAACTCGTCAATTAATCCATTATTGGAGACTGATGAAACTTGTGGAAAAAGTTCCTCATTTGTCATTAACAGTACCTTATCGGAGAATGATGCGTGATATAGAAAAGTATTGTGATAAATATGAAGGCATTAAAAATTCCTTGATTGAACTCAAAGAAATGGAATTCTTAGGAAAAAAATCAAGGAATAAGTTATGCAGACTTGAGAAAGAAATAGAAACTTTTTCAAAAAAAATAAAAATAAATCCCGATAATTTTGTTGATCTCATGAACGAGTATCCTATTGATAATAACGGAGAGTTTATCTTACCGAATAATAAAATAAAATTTATTTCTCCTCAAGGATGAACATGACTGAAGAAAAAAATCTTGATGATGTAGTTTTATATCATGGCTCTTTAGCAGAGCTGAATGAACGATCTGAGCAGCAGTATGAGTTTGCTGATTCTATATCCTATATTAGTAATCTTCATTTTACAGATGATGCTATGTCTTGGGATAAAAAAATAAAAAAAGAGCTAATTGAAACAGGTTATGATGGACTCGTTAATAGAAGAACTATTTCAGAATTTTGCCGTAATGGCTTTTCTTGTGCAATCGAAGGCACGCCGATTGTAAAAAAATCATCTCGGAATTTTGAAAAATCAGGACGAAGTTATGTTTCTCCTCAGTATTAATTATTGAATTAATATTTGCTCTTTTTCAAAAAATCTAAAATTTCTTTCTTAAATAATTCAAAATCACTTAGTTTATCTAGATTTTCAAAAACGATTTCATCGTCAACTTTTCCATATTTGTGGACGAGAATATTTCTGAATCCTTTCATTTCTTTTATTAATTGTGAAACTTTTTTTGAGATAATCTTGTTATTCTCAAGGTTTTCAGCTAAATTATCCTCATCGTTTGGAATTCCCAGTTTAAGATTAGAATTAAGTATATTGCAAATATCTATTACCGTTTCTATTGAAATTTGAAATAATCTTTCAATGGATCGCTTTTTTTCAATTGTTTTATATTCTTCAAAATCTACAGGCTTTATTTTTTCTATTTCCTCGATAAAACTATCAAGTTCATCTATTTTGGATAGTATCTTTTCTCTGTCAAGTTTTTTATTTTTCATGAGCCACTGCATCGAGATAGGTATAATAAATTTTCTTATAAAACTCAAATTCTTTTAATGTTTGATTTGCAATTTCATATAAAACATCTTCATTTTTACAGAATAGAACTTGTCCTTCTTCAAGAATTTTTTTTCTAATGTAGACAGGCAATTTTTGGAAAATCTTTATATCAAAAATATCCGGTAATTCTCCAGAATATTTTATTGCAATTGCTGTCATTTCTTTTAAGGAATATTCTTTATCCAACATCAAACAGATGTCAATATCCCTGAAATATTCTTTCCGAGCATATGAACCAAAAATAAGCACCGCTATAACTCTCTTATCTTTTTTAACTATATTCAGTTTATTTTTTATCTCTTCTAATTTCATTTTTTATCAAGCCAAGATATGTTTAAATAAATTATGATTTATTTAAATCGTCTCAATTTTTCTATATTCTTGAAAACACAATAATTTTTAAATTAAACAACCAATTATATTTATGCAATCGTCAATTTCACCAAGCTTGCAGGAATTATTGTCGATGCAGCCGTTAGGACAATGGGTATATGGGCACAATTATAATCATGATGCTGGATTTCTTGGAGTGTATGAGGGAACTAAGGAGGATCAATTTCATCTGAACAAATTTTTATTATTTGGCAAAGGAAGGTATAATTCCTGGCTGCCTGTATTTAGAGACGGAGAAAGAGATTCATTATCATTAGACGATATTGCAGAAATGTCGTTATATTTTGATATAAGTCCTATTGAGAAGCACTTTAAAGAACATAATCTTCTTGAAAAACAATCATTGATTGACAGTTTGTTGGAGGGTGCTTCATATTCCAAAAAACTTCAATTGTGGAAACTAGTTGAATATTTTACTAAAACGATGGGAGATATCGCTCATCAAACTCAAGAAAAGGTATTCTTAAAAAACAGAAAAATTTTAGGAAATAAAAATGATCATTCGGGCGACCGATTTGCTGGTGAAACCTATCACAGTCCCTACGGTGAAAAAATTGATGAATGGATACGCACTGCTCCCGGTGGAACAGATTTGATTATTTTTTCACGTAGACAGGAAAATTTTGCATATGGACGAGGGGGAGAAAGAGAATATTGGTCTGAAGATTATAAAGCACTTTTTTTGGGACGAGAAAACGACGATAAATAAGCTATAACTTTCTCATAAACATTTTTTCTATTACAGTTTTCATAATACCTGGAATAATTCCTGTTAACGTAAACTGTTTATAGATAAGAATTCCATCCAATTTCCCTAAACTAATAACCATGATTCGCGGTTTTGAATTGTAGGCAATTAATGATTTATTTTTAAGTAATAGTTTTAAATTTTTTGAAATAAGATATGCATGATTCTCAGCATTTTGTGCTAGTTTCTCTTCTTTAATATCGGTCACGTCTCCGGCAACGAATATATTATTGAATCCAGCAAGCTGTAGATAATCATTAACTTTGAGGTAACAATGCTCATTAATTTTATCTTTAAAATTCTTTTCCATGAATAATGAATTTGGCTTTATACCAACACAGGAAAAAATTATATCTGCATTTACTTTCCTCCATTTATCTGTTAACAAAGTTTTATTTTTTTCAATAATTTTTTCTTCTAAAATAAACTTAACATTATGTTTCTTCATAAAATCTTCGGCATACGTACTGGCTTTAGGATTATTTCGTGAAATTAAATGAGGTGTTGCCTCGATGATGGTTATATTTTTATCTGGAAAATGTGTCGCAATTTCTGCTGCCAGCTCAACACCGACGAAACTTCCGCCTATGATAAGAACCTTTTTTGCTTTCAGTAATTTATCATAATTTTGCTGTAATGTTTTTATTCGGGAAACTAAAACAGTATCTAACTCCTTAATCAGGCGAACATAAGAAGAACCAGATGCTATTACCAAATAATCATACGGTATCTTTTTGTCTTTGACAGAGACATATTTTTTGTCAACGTTGGTTACTAATGAACGAATGAAGTTTGTTTTTTTCAGATACTCTTTATGCAACACTTGAATTTTTTTTGCATGGGAAGGTTGAACAATGGTTCTTAAAATTCCCGGTGTAAACTCAAAAAAATCCTTGGAGTCAATTAATGTCGTATCAAAATAGTTTTCACAATTTTTTGCAATTAAAGATCCTGCAAATCCTCCTCCTATGATCACCAGTTTTTTCATTTTTTTTGGATGTGTAATTGAAAATTTAAAAAAAATAAATTGAAAAATTATTATTTATCTACAGCAAGTTTTCCTGGTCCTGTGAGGAACAAAGAAATGAGAGCTGCAATGCCAACGATGTGAAACAAGACATTAATCCAGTCTCCACTCGGCATAGCGACAAATAGTATTGCCATAGTTAATATAATTATTAATGGCCAGACGGCGTATTTCACCTTCCATCCCGTTAACAGTGCGAGGCCGAATATTACTTCTGACAACAAGACAATCCATCCTAACGCCGTTGCTGCAGGAAAGCCTAAACCTTGTAATATGCCTGTAATGCCTGATGGACTCATCAGCTTGTTAATTCCAGTATACAGAAATAACGTCGCTAAAGACAATCGCAGAATTGTTGGACCGTAATTTTTTTCCATGATAACCTCCTTACATTATTTATGAGCTTTCATTTTTTTAATTGACTGCTCTATTTTTTCCTGATCATATCCAACTATTATGTTCCCATCTACGTCTATCACTGGCACGCCGTATTGTCCTGATTTTTTTACCATTTCGGCAGCTGCTTTTTTATTATTTGAGACATCTATTACTTTATATTTTATTTTTTTATTATCTAAGAATTCCTTAGTTGAATTACACCAGGGACAAGTAGGAGTGGTATAAACTGTAATCATAAGAATAATAACTGTTAAGTATTCTTAAAGTTTATCTTTAACGTTTAATATCTGTGCTTCTAATTCATCTGGCTGTGCGTTGCAAATCTCGCAATATCCTTTTTCTTCAATTGAAAAGATCTTTATGTTATTCTCGACCATCTCTCTATATTTCAGAGTAATTAGAACTTCGCTCGTTTCTCGTTCTGAAAATGGCGGTTCTTTCAGTTTAATTCCGCAATTGGGGCATCGTCCTATCATTGTCTCCTCGCTGAATTTCTTTTAGTATTTCTACTATAATTGTAAAAAGGATAATTTTAGATATTTGCAACTCTTCCGATTTTAAATTTTGTCGTTTCATCTAATGCTGTTATTTCTTCTATTTCGTCAAGGTCAAGTTCATCAACTTGTTCCTCATCCAGCCAATAGTTGTGTTTCATCACAGGCTTACCTCCTCATTTTTATTTTCAGAATAACCCGTATGATCAAAATCAAAATCAAAAAATTCTAAGAACTCATTCATAACGAATTTGCCCGATGGAAGTTTCATTAATTCTCTGTAGACAAAATCTGTAAAACAATAGGTGCATACATGCGCTCTTTTTTCATTGCATTTTATGCAAGTAGTTCCATATGTTGTTATTATATTTGAGATATTATTCAAATATTCATGGATTTTTTTCAATAAATCTTTACGTAAATGCGGATAAAGTGTTAACCATGCCTCTATCTCTGTAGTAAGACAGAATGGACATATAGGGTTCGTAATTGCCTCACTACACACATCACACATATGCGATGATTCCAAGAAGTTAGTATATTTTTGCAATATCATTGTTGACGAGAAATTCAAACCTAGGGATTAGCTAGATTTAAATTAAGAATTTAATAATTAGTTTAGAATTATAAATTCTAGAACTACATCCGACTGAATTCATAGAATTCTGCATTGATATATCTGAATTTATCATACTTTTTATAAGTACTTTGAATTTATAAAAATGAGTGATTATGATTAAGTGATTACAATCGATTTTTACTGAAAGATTTATAAATCTTAGGAGATTTATTTAGGTATGGCTATGAATTATCTTGCGGTTTTTGTTGCTGCGGTTGTTGTTTTTATTATAGGATATTTATGGTATTCTCCTTTTCTCTTTGGAAATTTATGGATGAAGCTTTCAAATATTTCAATTAAAGATGTTAATAAGAGTAAGAAAAAAGGGATGGGAAAATATCTTGTTTCAGCTTTTATTGCTTTATTGGTAATGGCAGGTGTTATGGAATTACTCCTTGAATTAACGGGTTACACAGATTTTTTTTCTGGTATTGTTCTTGGATTTTTATTGTGGCTTGGATTCCAAGCAACTGTTATGCTTAACAGTGTGTTATGGGAAGGTAAACGCGTATCTTTGTATTTATTGAATATACTTCATCAGTTAGCTGCGTTAGTTGTTATGGGTGGAATTTTGGGTGCTTGGTGATTAAGTCTTAAAAATTAATCGCACCTGTACACTTCTTTATCTAAATTTGAACTTCATATCTTCTTAATCACAATCCATCATCATTGCAAAATAACTTTCTTCAGTACATCTTCCAATCTCTAAATTTTCTACAATTTTTTCTGCTCTTGATACGTCTTCTCCTCTTTCTTCTAAAAATGATTGTGCATAGGGAATCATCTCATCCTTTCTCATAACTTTGCTAAAAACGTAAGAAGAAAGACAGTCTTCAAGAGAACTAATAAAATAATCAGATAGTTTATCGGGGTTTTCTCTAAAGTAATCGCTAAAACGCCAGTTTTGAGCAACTTTGAATGTTTCGTCAACATCAATCAAAATTACGTTCTTTCCATCCCAGATTTTATCATCAAATTCAGGGCTATAAAATCCTTGATGTTTGTATCCCGCATTAGCAAGTCTTGCAAGTAATTTTGCATCCTCTTTCCAATATGAGTTTCTTCTTGAATCATCTGTTATTATCTCTTTCGGATTCTCTCCATGAACAAATCTAGTAAAGATATATTGTTCGATTCCTTCTTTAAAATAACCTACGGGATTTTCAACGGGAACTCCCAAACTATTAAGTTCAAGTAAATTTTCTACCTCTTCCGAAACATCTTTGAAAACTCTAATTTCAGATACTGAGGTAATCCAATCCTCAGGAGGATTATTTAAGTGTGAAAAACTAAGCTTTTGTCTCTTTGCGACAATAATTTCTTTTTTTCCATCTCTCCTTAAAAAAGGAGCTTTGTAAATATCTCTGCCAATATTTTCAATTCTCTCTCCTAATCTTATAAAATTCCTTGGTAAAAAATTCTCAAAATAAAAATCCCTAATTGTTTCGCCTAAAAGAAATAGAGTATATTCTTGATTTTCTTCATCTGGACTTTTTTCTTTTCCTAAAATTCTTGCAATTCTCCCATATTCCTTTACAACTCTTTGTGAATTTTTCTTACATTCCCTCTGATATTTCTCTTTTCCAATCGCATCTTGAAGGTAGGAGCTCACAGACACAACTCCTTCCGCCTTATATTCTGTGGGAAACTCGTCAACAAAAGGAAAATATAATTGAAATCTCATTAAAGAACTATAAAAAATGGTTATAAAAGGCTTTTCGTTCAAACTTGCAATTAAAATTTAACCTAAATAACTGAGAATATTCCTAAATTAGTATTAATAAGTATTATTACATCCTCATCAATACATCAATTCTTTTTTCTATCGGCGGATGGGTTGCAAATAAATCTGTTATTTTTCTTTTATAAGGATCTGAAATAAATAAAGGAGCAACTGCCTTATTGTAATGATGTCTTTCTGCACTCGTTTGTGGTGCATGTTCTCGTTGAATTTTTTTGAGAGCGCTCATTAAACCTGCTGGAGAGCGAACAAATTTAACTGCTGATGCATCTGCTGTGTACTCTCGTCGTCGTGAAATTGCTAATTGAACTAATGAAACAACTATTGGAGCTAGGATTGCTAAAGCTATACCTATAATAAGAAAAATAACATTTGCCCGTTTATCATCTCGATCAAATGAGCTCCACCATAAGCTTCGCAAAAATATTTCTGAAATAATAGCGATCATTCCGACTAAGACCGCAGTTAAAGTCATAAATCTGATATCAAAATTTGCAATATGAGACATTTCATGTGCTAACACTCCTTCTAATTCATGTTTATCTAACTTTTGTAATGCTCCTGTTGTTACGCAAATAACGGCGTTTTTTGGATCTCTTCCTGAAGCAAATGCATTAATTCTGTCGTCGTTCATTACGTATAAGCGAGGTTTTGGTAAGCCGGATGCTAATGAGAGCCCTTCAACTAAATGATGATATTCTCGATACTGAGATTGTGAAGCTGGCTTAGCATTTACTGAAGCAAGTGCAATTTTGTCTGAATAATAATA
>JAGVXM010000002.1 GCA_018303785.1 Candidatus Pacearchaeota archaeon | reverse complement strand
TAAACCTCGTATCATATGAATCTAATGCTCCGCCATTTGCTCTTTTTTCAGCTTCTCGTGGTAAAACATCCCATCCTTTTCCAGTTTGGATAGTAAATTCAGGGCAGGTTAAAGAATCTTTTTTAGCTGCTTTTCCTTTATAATAAGCAACATACAAGATCTTTTCAGTCAGAAGTTCAGTTTGACCTAATCTTTGTAATAACTCTGATTCTTTCGATTTCAAATCATGTTCAGCTTCTTTTGTTTTACTTCCATATCCCTCTAATGAATATTGTGGCATACCCATTGAGAGTTAATTCATTTAAAAACATTGTGATGGATTAAAATATGGATCAAAGAACTATACTCTTGATTTTAGTCTAATCACTCCGGTATTTTTTCTAGGTAAAAATCACATAAATCTTTCATAAAAGGAATTGAATCAACATACACCTGTTTCATTCTCTCTCCTTCTTGAGCTATATCTCTGATTAATCTATATGTTTCAGAATTTACAATATCTGTCCCCGTTTTGAGGAGGTCTCTTAATGTATAAAATTCTGCATTGCTAACATGAAACAATGTATCCTTAATTTTCTCTTCATCTTTCTCGCTTTCTTTTTTTTCAAGACAATATTTTTCATATTCTAATAATAATTGTGTATACTTTTTTGCATTGTTTCTCCATTCTTTTGCTAATCTGCCGTCATCAAATAATAATTCTATCTTATTTTCACTCGTTGGTTTGAGAACAGTATGTGCAAGAGAATTAATTTCTTCCCACCTATCAAATTCGTCATTAAAATAACTTTCTGGAGAAAAATAAACCATTCCCATATTCATACTTGGACTTTCGTGTCTCCACACGTACTCATATTCAATTATCGATTCTGGAATGAAATCAGGAATTAAGTTTTTTAGTAAAGGTAATGATATGCACAATCCAAAGCCAAAGCTAGGTAACACATCATATGAATTGAAAAAATCACGTAATTTTACATTTGGCTTATCATCTGACCGAGAGGCATAACTCCATTTCCATTCAAATTCCCCATCATTAAAATCAGGAATTCTATATTTTGTTTTGAATTCAATTTCTCCAATTTCTTCTGCGTTTCTTATCAATTCAAAACTTCCTCGTGCAGAAATTATATCATCGAGCGGATGCTGATGTTTTGATATTTCTGTATGCCTATATGCTGGCTCATTTAATTTTTCAAAGAGTCTCATTGTAAGTCCATAATTTGTCTACTAAGCATTTATGTCTTGCATAGACAACCTTTCCTCCTATTTTGCTTTGACCCTCATAGTTTATTGGCTTACCATTTAATAATCCAACAAAACCTCTTGCACATTGTAAAATAGCCTGAGGTGCACAAACATCCCAGGTGTTGAGGCCCTTTCCAGAAATTCTGACATCAATTATATTCGTTGCGATACCCATTACTCGTAATCCTTCGCTTCCGATTATAAAATTCCTTGTTGCTCCTATTTTATCAAGCAATATTCTATTTTCCTCGATTTCTTTACGACCTTTTGTTGAATAAGTTAAATCTTTAACATTAAAATCATAAGTAATAAGAGAAAGCTCTGTTAATTCATTCTGGCCCTTTCTTCTTATATGTGCTCCATGTTCCGGAGTCGCATAAAATAATGTTAATGCAACGGGTTGATAAACTACTCCAAGAACAGGAGTAGTTTCTTCACATAAACCAATATGAACTGCGAATTCTCCATTTTTTTCCACAAATCCTCTCGTGCCATCAATTGGATCTATATACCATTTTCTATCCCCCTTTACTTTTTCCAGTTCCTCAGAAACAATACCATCGTAAGGAAAATATTTCCTTAATCCTTCCACAATAATTTCATTTGCTCTAACATCTGCTTCAGTAACAGGACTTCCGTCTTTTTTGTAGGTAGGCTCTAAATTACCTCGGTAATATTCCATTATTACCTTACCTGCTTTCAACGCAAGCTGTTTTGCTACTCTTAATTCAAGATTATATTTCATAGTAATCCTCTGAATTAGTAACATTTAAATATTATTATTAATATTTAATTATTAATGGAAGAACTTAAGAAACTAGGATTAACGGGTAAAGAAATTGCAGTGTATGAAACATTGTTGAAACACGGGAAAAGCGAAGCTCATATACTATCTGACTATTCAAAAGTTCCGCCTACCGCAGTATATCTTAATTTAAAGCTGCTTATTAATAAAGAACTTGTTCAAAAAATTGAAGGAGAAACAAATATATTTGAAGCTATAGAACCATCAATAGCACTAAAAACATTAACCGAGAAAAGAATAAATGAATTAAAAGATACAACGGATGAGATAATTCCCAGATTAAAATCTCTTTCTTCAAATGTAAAAGAGGTAAAGAAGGAACTAGCCTTCTTGTCCCATGGAGAAGAAGCATCATATACTATCTCTCAAGAAATGATCAACAATGCAAAGAAATCTCTTTTTATGATTGGCTGGAGATTTAAAACCATAACACATCTTCATGACTTCTTAAGAGATTTTACTTCTCTTATTAAGAAAAAAATAGATATTCGAATAATTGTTACAGATAAAGATCCAAAACATAAAAGATTAATTAAAGAGTATATTTCTTCAGGAATAAAAATAAAATATCTTCCTTTGGAGAATTTTTCCATTACAGTTAGAGATGCAAAAGAATGCAAGATTACATTCAAAGATCCTCAGCTTACAAGTAAGGTAAATATTTGTATTAATGAAGAAGGTCTTGCTAAATACCTCAACGATTATTTTATTGATTTGTGGAAAAAAGCTGAACAGTGGAAAACTATCAAATAAAATGGGCGCAAAGGGAATTGAACCCTTATCTCAAGCTCTGGAGGCTCGCATTCTACCATTGAACTATGCACCCATTAAAAATACTATAAATACTTATTTTAAAAAGATATGGTTTTAAAAATCATCTCACGAGCCTTTTCATCTCTTCAATTTCCCCGTCAGTTATGGAGCATCCATGGAATTTTAAGGCATAAACCATCGCTTCTAGTGCTCTTGAATCTTTTATTTCCAGCAAATTTTTTTTCCAGATCACATAAGCTAATTCAGTACTTCTAATTATCTTAAATTCAGCAAACTCCTGGTAATTTTTTTTATTGACATTAATTTGTGCATTGAATTTTCTTTCAAAATATTTTTTTAGGTTGTCAGGGTTTTCAACTAACATTCTTGTTGTTCTTTCGTCAACAACTAATGGGATATTTTCCTTAAACTTTTTTTTCATGAGTATCGAAAGTGCCAATGCTGCAGACTCACCTTTATCAATTAAATGAAGATACCCTTTTTTTGTTTTAAATGTATTATTAGCTACTTGCATCAATCTATCACGAATTAAACGTAATTCGTCAATTTCTTTTTCAGTAAGATCTGCATGCTGAATTATTTTTTTGTTGAATGCATCTTGCAATCGTAATGCTTCTAATTCGTATTTTTTTATGCCCAATGGGACATCTATTATTTCTCTTTTTACCTCTTTAGTTATAATAAATTGGCCCTTGAATTCTTTTTTTAATTTTTCTAGCATTGGGAGTAATCCGTTCATAGAAAAATTTATTAGCGGACCAGCGTCAAAAATAAGATATTTCATAATTCAAAAAGCTCCTTTGTTAATTGCAAACGTTTTGATATGGGTAAAGTAACTGTGATGCTAATTTCTTCGGGTTTTGAACCGGTATATTCGGCTAATTCCCAAATACTTATACCAAGTATACTCGCCGTTTTTCCCATAGATATTCCTTGTTCGTACATTTTTGAGGCTTTATTGATTCGTGCTTTTTGAAAAACATCGCTTATGTATTCTTTAAGTTTTCCAGATACGTTTTCCAGTAATTGCCTATTTGCTTTCACTTCATTTCTAAACTTTTCACTGTTATCTTTTTGCAAAGCAGCTGTCATATCTATTATATTATTTTTGAATTTTCTGAAAAAGAGGCTCCATGATTCCGAAGGCTGGCAATTTTCTTTGCAGTCTTTTTCTCGTTCAATTAGTTTGCTTAAAGCATAAATTAAAACAGTAATTGAGATTACATCCGGATCTTGATGAATCGAAGCATGTTCTATCGACTCGTTAGATAAATTTTTTAGTTTAATATAATTTTTTTCATCGAGAGCTAGTTTGACACCTTCAAGAATTTTTAGAATGTGATTTTTTCCCTCTATCATCTTTTTTAGTAAGAGTGTCTAGAATTATTTAAAGGTATTCAATAAGTCTTTGTTGACAATTTTTAAACATCTTTTTTTATTTGAAAATGTTAATAGAGTTAATGCCGTTTCATAATCTGTCCATTTAAAACTTGAATGCTCATTTTTATCAATCTTTATTTTTTTATCAGGTAGTTCTGCTGAAAATAATATATAAGTTTGGCCAATGATATTTGGACGATCGGCTAATTTTTTTTTGTACAAATATTTTCCTGTTTTCGAATATCTTTTTATGTTTATTGGAATTTGACCAGTCTCTTCCTTTAGTTCTCTTTTAACTGTCTTAATTAGATTTTCTCCTGAATTTATTCCGCCTTTTGGAAACTCCCAACCAGTCCAATGTAATTTTCTTTTTAGTGTCAAATACTTAATTTTCGAATTTTTTCTTTTGTAGGCTACAATAAAAACCACTTTTCTAAATCTTTTCATAATTTAATAAAGCTTTTTTATTTTTAAAATGATTGAATAATTATAAAAAGCTGAATAAATTTAAAAATATATGAAAGTTATTTTGGACACGAATTTTTTGGTTTATTGTGCGAAAGAAAAAATTGATTATATGGACGAGATTGAGCAATTATTTAATGAAAAAATTGATGTTTTGGTTCCTATTCAGGTTATTAATGAATTGCATAGCATTACACGAAAAAAGAAACTGAGAATTCCTTTGGAGAGGAGGTCTGCACGTTTTAAGAAAACTACTGGCAAGGATAAGGAAGCTGCGGCGCTTGCAATACAAATGGTTGAAAAATATGTTTTTGATGGAAAAATAGAAAAAGTTAATACAGAAGGAAAAAATGTTGATGATGCTTTGTTGCAATTAGCTCAACGTGAGAAGCATATTGTTTGTACTTTGGACAGAGAATTACGGGGGAAATTAGGGCGTGTCATTTTAATTAATCAGTATAAAAAGTTGATGTTGACAAAATAGTATACTAAAGTTTAAAAGAGACTTTATTATATATTTTTATGCGACTTGAGATTCAAAACCTTGAAGACACGTACGATCATATGAGGAATATGAATCAACTGCGTCTAAGCGATCATGACTATGATATTGAAAAGGATCAAAATCGGGTTGAACGGTTAAAAAGATTGTGTAATTTATCTTATAGTCAAGCTTTTTTATTTGAACCTTTTGATTATGCACAACTTTTTTTTAGGATTACTGGTGATTTTTATTCTTCGACCTTATTGTTATATCCAGCTGAAGGAAAGATTTATAATGGATTAGGAATGAATGAATTTTTTAAGAAAAATATTTCAGAGGGGGAGTTTAACTATAATTTTATCGAGAGCGGTCATAATGGGACGGGATATGTCATGAAAGATAGGAAAGCTATATTTGTTGTAGGTGAATGTACGAGAAGAGATGATAGGAGATTATTTGCTATGGGAGCCCATTGGACGATTCCGAAAAAATTTCCTGAAAACAAAGAAGAATTTGATGAGCAAATAAAAGATCTTCAATCAATCGTTAACATTTACATAAGGTCTTATTATCAAGCAGCTGATAAATCCGGAATAAATAATTTTAAACCTGTTCTGGACATTACTATTAGCTTGACGCCCTAGCAACTAGTAAACTTTATAAACCTTTTTTTTCATGTATCTTTAACATGTTCTACGTTGTTGAAGTGGAAGATTATGTAAGGGTAGAACCTCGGCTTTTTGGCCTCCAAACTAGCGACGCTGTTGCAAAACAATTGCAAGAAATCTATGCTAATTATCATGATAAAGAAATTGGAGAGGTAATTGGCATTATTGCTGTATTAGAGGTTGGTGATGGTGTTATAATTCCTGGTGATGGGGCTGCATATTATAAATCAAAGTTCAAGTTATTGGCTTGGAAACCTGAATTACAAGAATTAGTTTATGGGGTTATAGATGAAATCACTAATTTTGGGGCATTCATTAATTTAGGAGTTATGAAAGGAGTAATTCACATTAGCCAGACTATGGACGATTATGTTACTTTTTCAACAACTAATACTTTATTGGGAAAAGATAGCAAGAAGATATTGAAAAAAAGGGATGCTTGTTTGGCGCGTATTGTTGCTGTTTCTTATAAAGGCGATCTACCGAAAATAGGGTTAACTATGAGACAGCCTGGATTAGGAAAATTAGAATGGATTGATGAAGAGAAGAAACGAGATAAGAAAAAATCACGAGAAAAACCAGAACGAGAAAAAGTCGCTACCAAGAAATCAAAATCAAGGGAGAAAGAAGAATAAAATGAATTTAGAAAGTAAGAGCAATGTACAAACTGAAAAATCAAATAGAAAAATGAATAAGAATCCAAAATTTGTAGACTATTATTATTTTAAAGAAGGAAGTTTTGTTCCAATTACTGATGATTTAGAATTTAATACTTATCAAATAAAATCTCTGAGACTATATCAAATACGTTAATATGGCAAAAGAAAAAGCATGCAAAAATTGCAAGAGAATATATGAAGGAGACGCTTGCCCTAATTGTGATAAGAAAGAATTTTCAGATGGATTTAAGGGAAAAGTTGAAATTATTAACCCTGAAAAATCTGAGATTGCTCAAAAATTAAAAATTTCTAAGAAAGGATTATATGCCATACGGTTATAATCATCTTTAAAAAACACTTATGGATTTAGCTAACATGAAAAACGAAAAACGTAACGAACTATTCAAAAGAACTGAAATAGAATTTGTAATTGAATCAGAAATAAATCCGACTTATGAAGAAGTAAGAAATATGGTTGCTGAAAAATATTCTAAACCTGCTGAAAATGTTGATGTTTTGACAGTGAAAGGTAATTTTGGCAAGCAATCCTTTAATTCAATTGTTTATGTTTATGACACTACTGAGAAATTGGCTGAAATTAAGTCTTTGGAGAAAACGAGAAAAAAAAGAAAGGAAGAAGATAAGGCAAAAAAAGAAGCGGAGAAAGCGAAAGCTGATGCTGATAAAGCAAAAGTGGAAGCTGAAAAGGCTGCTGCAGAATCACCTTCTGCGGAATAGTACACTTTTTTTGTAAACCAAGCCTTTATAAATAACTAAATACACCCACATAATCATACATAAATCACAAAGGAGGTACAATGGTTAAGCAAGAAGTTGAATTTTATGATGTGAAATCTAAGAAGAAATTTAAGACTTCAGTTTATCGAATCGTGGATAAGAGTGGAAGAATGTTTGCGGTTGCAAAATCTCAATCTGGACCTCACGAATGCTGGAGAGTAGTTTCTAAAGATTTCGCTCAGAAAAACAAATAATTATTTTTTATTTTTTTTACCCTATATTTTTATAATTTCAAAGTTTTATTTGAAAACAGAGAAATCTGCTTTTTTATTAACATCTAACAATGATGCAATATAGAATTTTTTATGAGGGTTGCAATTATGCAATAATTGTTTGACTGGGGGTAATTGTGTGCCGTTCCAGATAACATCTTCAACGATAACTGCCGTTCCCTCATAATCTTTTGTAGGGAAATCTGTTTTCCAAATCGAGCTTTTTCCATTTACCATATTGGTCCATATCTCAAAATAATTTGACTGAATGTTCTTTTCTAAAAGATACGAATGGAGATTTTGCCCAACAACTTTTCCTCCAGAACAAATTGCTAATATCTGGATTGGTTGTTTCAGATGCTGTAATTTCTTCCCTAATTTAGCAATTATCTTTTTGATTGAATTATCCATTATTGGAGAATAGAAGTATTATTAAAAAGCTTATCTATATTTTTTTATGAATTTTGGAGATTTGTGGGATATACAAAATCCTTTACATGTGTTAACATATTCCCGGAAAGAATTTGTTCCTTCTGTTGAAAATAATGCACAAGAATTAGCTTATGCAGTTTCAGATTTATTTGGTCATCATCGAGGTTTGAGGCTCACTGGGGCTGTTAGTATTTACACCCAAATTCCTCAAAAAAGAGCGATTCATGATATTGATGTCTGTATTGATGAATCCGCCTTTGTTGATATTGCTGAAACAGCTTTTAATCGAGGCTATTATTTGTGTCGATTGGCTTATCGAGAATTGAATCAAGGTTTACGAACTTGTGTATTTGAGCAGATTTCTCCTCATGAGTTCTTAGAAAGAAAACCTTCTGTTAGAACTGTATTTCTTCGTCATGACTATACTAATGATCATCTGACTCCTGAAACTCTTATTGACATCTTTGTACGATATACTGATTCAGATAATTGGGAAAGAACATATGATCATCGTTTAGGGCCTATTTTGCCCACTCATTTATTTTCCGATATTTTTGTCTCTGTTCAAGAAAAAAATGTTAGAAGTGTCCCTCTTTTGTATATGGCTATGATAAAAAATATTCTGATTATTGAAGAAGAAAAATTTGGCGAGGGTAATAAATTAGACCGAAAAAAAAATGCATTTGATTTGGAGAATATATTAGCTCTAGCTCTCAACTTTAAAGAATATATTTCTGAATTAATGAAACAAAGAAAGCAGGGCCGATGATATGCAATTTTATAAACCCTATTTCATTATTTGATTCATGCAGGTTAAAATACATGAATCGTACCGGAAAATAGTTGCTGTTTCAGATTCTGATCTTGTTGGGCAGAAGTTTGAGGAAGGTAACAGACAAATTGATGTCCGACCGAATTTTTATCGGGGAGAGGAACGAACGAAGAAAGAGGTTGTAAAAATTCTTAAGGATATGCAAAAAGAAGATGCGACTTTCAATATTGTTGGAGAGGAATCTGTTGAAGCCGCTTTAGAGGCCGGCGTTATTAGCGAATCTAGAGTAATTAAAATTAATAGCATACCAATTGCTTTAGTTTTGATGTAATGAAAAATAATTATATATTTGGATATGGCAGTCTTATCTCACAAGAGAGTAGGGCAAGAACGGGGATAAGTGGAACTGCGATTCCTGTTACAGTAATTGGTATTGAGCGGCAGTGGAATGTTGTTGCCCAGAATAATTTTTTTACTTGTGTTGGAGCAATTTCTAATTCTGAAAGAAAATGCAACGGTGTAATCTTCCCGGTTAATGAATTAGAATTACAGAAATTTGATGATAGGGAATTACCTCATGGATATATAAGAAATGAGCTATCTCGTGAGTCAATTGTGCCTTTGGATTTTTGCATTCTACACAATTTTCCTATTTGGTATTATGCGGTGACTAACCCTGAAAAACCTTCTCAAAATTTTCCTATCATTCAATCTTATATCGATGTTATCCTCAACGGCTGTTTAGAATATGGAGAAGATTTTGCAAAAACATTTATAGAAACTACCGATGGCTGGCAGAATGATTGGATTAATGATCGTGAAAAGCCAAGATATTCTCGTCATCTTGAAAATAGATTAGAGCGAGAGGAAAAGATTGATGGAATTCTTAAAAATAATTTATTATATTTTTCACGAAGAGAATGATGGTTTAACTAAATATTTAAAAATTCACTATGATTATTCTATATATGGATTACTCTCCAGAATTGAGGCGATTTTGTGTAAATGATTTAGCTGGAATTCTTTTCAGACATATTGAGCATCCTATGCAGCCTCGCGATAAAATAGATTGGTTTACCGCCGAAGATTTTTTTGACAGCACGTTAACTCATGGTGAACTTTTTAGATTAACGGGTGATTTCGTAGGAGTTTCTGTTTATGATTATCTACAACAAAGAACAAGCGGACTATCTGAAATAAAATTGAATAAATACATTTTAGAAGATTATCGACCATGGCTTTTTTCAGATCTGCGTGATGATAACATTATCAATCAACTTCGTGAAAAATCAACAATAATGACAAGAGGTTATCCTCATCGATTTTTCTTTTCTTTACCTGAAGATCAGAAAGATTATTACAAAGGATTATTTTTGGGTAGATTTGTTTGGGATAAACTTTATCAACGTATTAGTAATACATCGATGTTCGCAAAACGAGGATATGGGGATATTACATTTAGATGATTAATATTATGGAAAATCATCTTCAGGATCTTCTAAGTCTGAAGGACTTCATAATTATCTGGAAATTTTTGAGCTAAGAGTTCAATATCGCAATAATGAGCAATGATTGATCCTCTTTCATTGTTTTCATAATATGCTCCTATTATACTTATTCGCAGAGAATAGTTTTCTGAAATTTCCATATTCAAATAAAAAATATCTTATTTATTAATTTATTCGTTTCTTGAATTTATTGATTTTACAAATTATTTTTAATCCCAAACCTTATAAACTAAATTTTCTACATGTTTTGATGAGAGAAGACAAGAATGAACCTCCGGCAGATCAACCTATACGAGTTAGAACGCCGCGAAACAAAGAGGTTATCGGAATTGTACAGCAACGAGTAGGAGCTAATCGCATGCTTGTTCGTTGTTTTGACGATAAAGAAAGAAATTGCAGAATTCCTGGAGCATTACGACGAAAATTGTGGATACGCGAAGGAGATACTGTTATTGTAGAACCGTGGGAATTTGATGGCGATAAACGAGGAGATCTCCTCTTTAAATACACGCCTGCGGCGATAGAATGGCTCAAAAGGAAAGGTTTCATTAAAGAAATTGAAAGCGAATTCTAGATTTCATTTGTAAAATAAATTATAAAACTTTATAAAGTAGTTTTTAATAGATTAATTATGGGTTTATTAACTCGGATTTTCGGAAGAGAAGAATTTAATCCTCCATTAACCATTATGGTTTATCTTCAAGATGATCTTAAAAAAGAAGAAGCTATGGAAAAATTAAAAGAATTAGGCATTCAGACTTGTAATTCAATAAGTTTTGTACCTTTACTTATTTGTCGGACTTCTAGAGATATATATGAATCTGTTTTTAATGCAAAATTGGTCCGGGGAAATCCATTACGATATCTTGAGAATACACCTGAGGGGTATAAACAAAAAAAAGCCCCTATTGTTCCTCAGTATCTTGAAGCGATGGTTAAAAGTGTTAGTGCTGATATCATGGTAACAACTCCAGAACACGCTGCTGAATATCACAGGAAAAGTGAATCAATTTTTTCTCGAATAAAAAACTATTTCACGAGAAGATAATTTTATAATACTATTTTTTTATCCTATTTCACTTCTCTTAATTCAAAAGCCCTGAAGTAAACGTGTGCTTCTCTGAGTGTTTCAATATATCGATATTGAACCTCTCCTTCATTAAATTCAGATACTAACTCAGAAACCGGAATTTTTGTTCTTGAGCCTCTATCAAAAACAGAGTATTCTCCCCTTAGAGGAAAGCCACTATGAACTGCCGTTTCTTTTACCGCTTCAATTCTTTCAGATAATGATTTTTCAGGAAAAGGTAATCTTATGTCCATAAATGTTTCATTTACTTTTTCTAATGGAGAAAAATTTTTATTTTGATCACCTTTCCACTCATCAAATGAGGGCTGAAAATTAACTCCTGAATTTTTATGTGGATTGAATACTAATAGATATGCATATTCTTCTTGTTTAATAAAAAATTCAATTATAAATTATTTAAAAACATTTGTGTGCATTAATTATGAAAATCTAAAAAGATACTTTTATAATTGAATTTTTATTATTCAAATTATGCAAGAAATATATATTGATAATCTTATTGAAATTCTTAAGGAACATGAGTTTCTTGCGCTCGAGGTCATGAAGGCAGTTAATGTAGGATTTTCTGTTGATACTGCATTGTTGTTGAAAGACGAGCATAATATTTTACATGAATTAAATGTTAAGGATTTGACTAAAAGGCATGATTTGGAGACTGTCCGAGGAAGGATTATTGGAAAAAATGGGAGGACGCTAAAGACGTTGAAAAATTTGACCGATTGTAATTTTACTGTCAAAGATAATAAAATTGGAATTATCGGCGATACCGAGGATATAGAAGATGCAATTCAATCTGTCAAGAGCATAGTTCAGGGAAGTAAACAAGGGAAGGTTTACGGACGATTAGAAAGAAGGAAAAAAGAGAAAAGAGCTGAATCAAAAAGCCTTGGATTAAATATTGCACCAGAGAAAATTGAGAAAGATGATGATGCGGAAGATGACGAGGATGAGGTTGAATGAAGATCTCAGATTTTTTACATGATTGGAAAGAAATACGAGGTAAAGCCTACGAATTCTTAGAAAAAATTCCTGAAAATAAAATGATGTGGAGTCCGCATAATGACTTAGGATCAATCGGAATGCAAATCCGACATATGGGAGTTTCTCAGCGCGCTTATATTAATGGGATACGGTCGCTATTAAATTATATGGGAAAGTCCCAGAAACACCTTTGATTACTGCAAAAAGATTTAGCATAATTCTATATAAAGTTCAATTGGAATTTTTAGATCCGGGTGGTTAAGGATAAATTATTATAGCTCTTTATTTATCTAATTCTATGGTAGTTTTAACTAAAGGTTTTTATGTTTGTGAAGAGTGTAAATTCAAATACAAAGAAAAAACTATAGCTCAGAAATGCGAGAATTGGTGTAAAAAGCATAAAAGTTGTAATCTTGAAGTAACTAAACATGCTATCAACTAATCATTTATTTTCCACTTTCGGAAGTACTGGACTAACAAATACATTTAAAAACTGTTTTTCTTTTCCATAAATATGTCCCGGTAGCTCAGCTGGTAGAGCATGCGGCTGTTAACCGCAGGGTCGAAGGTTCGAGTCCTTCCCGGGACGTTATGCTCAATTCAGAATTCGGGCTAAAAGATAGAAACCGAAAGATTTATCGCTTATAGTTTTCAGCTACTTTTTTACTTTCTCTATAAGCACCATAGCCGAACATTGATGCCAAAATTAATTCAGTTCCTGCTAAAGCATAATTTCTCTCAGAAATTGCTCTTGGAATGTCCGATACAACAAGACCTCCAA
>JAGVXM010000054.1 GCA_018303785.1 Candidatus Pacearchaeota archaeon | reverse complement strand
CTAGCTCCCTTTGGATAATTTTTCTAGAAATAAATATTTATTGATGGTGAACGCAATTCATCCAACCACTAAAGTGGTTGGGGTTCTTGCGAGAGTTCTCATTACCTCGTCGTAAAACAGGCTCTTCATATAAAATCAAATAGGAGTATCAACTATATAGATCAGGATTTGTATTCAAAAATTTATTGTCAATATAATTGCGTGTCATCTATTCTCCTCAAAATTAATTATTGAAAAAACTGGCCAAGGTTTTAGTTTCTCACGTCCTAGCAAATCCGGCAATTCAACAATAAAAGAGATCTCTTCAATTTTCCCGCCAAGTTTCTCAATAAGTTGTGCTGCAGCTCGTGCAGTTCCTCCAGTGGCGATAAGATCATCAATAAGTAAAACATTATTTCCTGGTTGAATTGCATCACTATGAATTTCTATAGTATCCATGCCATATTCTAATGCATAATCCTGACGAATTGTATCATGAGGCAACTTCCCTTTTTTTCGGATAGGAACCATGCCTACATTCAATTTATCTGCCAGTATACCCGCGATAATAAATCCACGAGATTCTATTCCGGCAACAATATCAATTTTTTTATCTTTATAACGATTATAAAAAATTTCTACAGTTTTTTTCATGCCTTGAGAATCCAATAATAAAGTAGTTATATCTCTAAACATAATTCCTGGCTTTGGAAAATTCGGAATCGTTCGAATCTTATTTTTAATAAAATCTTCATCTTTTTTTGCAATCTTCGGAATAACTCGAATCAATATTTGTTTTACTTTCTCCACATTATCTTTCATTCTACTTAATACCATCTCAAAAGAAACTGGTTCTTCATCATCTTTCCAACAATCATAATCAGTAGACATTACAATGCTTGCATACGGAATCTCAAGTTCATTTGCAAGTGCAATTTCCGGAAACGTCGTCATACCAATGATATCTGCAAAATTTTTAAACATAAAACTTTCTGCTTTAGTCGAAAAACGAGGTCCTTCGATAATAACAATAGTAGCTTTCTTATGAAACTTATATTTCAATTGCTCACATTCTTCCATCATCATTTTCCGTAACTCGGATGAAAATGGTTCTGCCATTCCAACATGTTGGACATCTCCATATTTATCAAAATAAGTATTTTTTCTAAATCGTGTAAAATCAATGAATTGATCAGGAAAGACTAAATCTCCAGGTTCTATCTCTTGTTTTAATGATCCAACAGCACTCGTCGCTAAAATATGTGTGCAGCCTTCTTGCTTTAAAGCATAAATATTTGCCTGATAATTTACCTTTGTAGGATTAATTTCATGCTTCTTGCCATGACGTGCAATAATAACAACTTCAACTCCATGAATTTTTCCTAAAGTTAAAACAGAACTCGGCCAACCATAAGGAGTATTAACCTTCTTTTCTTTAAAATCAGTAATAATTTTTGGGTCATCCAATCCACTGCCGCCGATCACACCAATTTTCACCATGAAAAAATATTAAGTTTTGTAATTTTTAAAGTTATGAGCTATTCAACATATAGGTTCTTAGTTTATAATTCAACGAATGCATAAGTCAACTCTCCGCACTGCATGATATTCATTATATTTGATTCTAATTCTCACTATCATTTTTCCCATTTCAATTATCATTCTTTTGTTAAAGTATAATCTTAAAAGCTATAATTGATTCTTTAAATCATGCTAAAACACCCACCAAAAGAAAAATTTATCGAACGAATGCGCCTTCTTTTAAACGATGAAGAAGATCTGCAAAAATATTTAAAAACAGCAGAATCTCATCCCAGAAAATCTTTTCGTGTCAATACATTAAAAATTTCCATTACAGATTTAAAAAATAGACTCGAAGAAAAAGGATGGAAAATAAAACAACCTTACAAATCACATCCTGAAATAATGGTTGTTGAAAATGAATTGACTCCAGGTGAATTAGGAAATTCTTTAGAACACAGACTTGGCTATTACTATATTCAGGAAATAACCAGTATGATGCCCATAATTGCTTTAGATGTGAATGAAAATGATTCATTGCTAGATTTGTGCGCATCACCGGGCAGCAAGACAACGCAGGCAGCTATGTTTATGAAAAACGCTGGCGTGATTTTTGCAAATGATATCTCTATAGGGAGAGTCTCAATTCTAGTTACAAATCTCGAGCGATGCGGCGTCACCAACGTAATTGTCACCAGACATCACGGCACAGAACTCTGCCAAAAAATGAAAAACCATAAAACTTATTTTAATAAAATTTTAATTGATGCCCCTTGTTCAGGTGAAGGAAATATTCGAAGTTCACCGAGAACATTTCTCGAATGGAGTCCTGGATTAATTAAAGGATTATCGCAAAAACAAATTAAATTAGTGCAGAAAATTGAAGCTATTCTTGAAAAAAATGGTGAACTCATTTATTCAACCTGCACACATGCACCTGAAGAAAACGAAGAAATTGTGCAGTATCTTATCGATAATGGTAATTTAGAATAAGCGTAGAGCATCAATTACCGCAAGAACTCAGAACTCGCCCCGGCATAACAACATGGAGAGGAAAAACATTTCATCCAACAATGAAAAATGCAGTACGAATTTATCCACATGATAATGATCTAGAAGGATTTTTTTTGTGTAAGTTGCGGAAAGTATAAAAAAAATTTAAATTAATTCAAAGAGAGATAATCGTCAAGTTAGTATTTATTTGCCATATTTCAATGAATCAAGAAATTAAAAGGAGTGTTAGATTACACAATATATTTCTCATGTAATGGACTATACTCTTGCGATATACATCCTATATACGATAATGTAGAAAAGATAATCTCAGAGACACAAGAAAATCTCGACAGAAGTTTACAATCTCAACATCTTCACAACATCAATCATTCTATTTGAATAACCATACTCATTATCATACCAAGCAATAACTTTAATCATATTTCCTTTTCCAGAATTTTCATCAATAATTAAAGTAGACAAGCTATCAAAAATTGATGAATGAGAATTCCCGATAATATCTCTACTAACTAAAGGATCGTCAGAATATTGAACAATGCCTTTCATATTTCCGTTCGCAGCTTTTCTCACTGCATTATTTATGTCTTCAGCAGAAACTTTTTTTGATAATAAAGCAACAAAATCGGTAATGCTCCCACAAACAACCGGAGCTCGGATAGCTATCCCATTTAATTTTCCTTTCAAAGATGGAATAACTTGCGTCACAGCAATTATAGCTCCTGTAGAAGTAGGAACTAAATTTTCTGCAGCAGCGCGTCCTCGTCGTAAATCATTATGGGGCGAATCCTGTAATCGTTGATCTGCAGTATAGGCATGAATAGTAGTCATAAATCCTTTTTCAATTCCAAAACTATCGTGCAATATTTTTACAACAGGAGCCAAGCAATTCGTTGTACAACTTGCAACAGAGATAATATCCTGTTTTTTTAATAAATTATTATTTACTCCAGGAACAACAGTAAAAATATCATTTTTACAAGGAGCTGAAATCAAGACATGTTTAGCACCCGCTTTCAAATGTTTCTCACTTCCTTCTCGTGATGTAAAAAGTCCAGTAGATTCAATAACCACATCAATCTTTAATGATTTCCAAGGAAGTGAAGAAGGATCCTTTTCAGCAAAAACTTTTATTTTTTTTCCTTCAATAAGCAAAAAACCGTTTCCAGATTCTACTTTTTTATCCCAAACACCATAAACACTATCATATTTCAATAAGTAAGCCAAATTTTCAGGACTCGTTAAATCATTCACAGCAACAATATCTACTTTTTTGTCAAGAGCTATTTTTAAAACAGAACGTCCAATCCTTCCCAATCCATTGATTGCTACTTTCACCATCTTTATATAGAAAAATAGGCTATTACTTTAATAAAGGTTTTGTTATTTCATCCGGACAAAACTAATTCAATACAGAGGTTTTTTATATTGGAAAATTTCTGTTATGTCGTAAATTTTTCATATTAAAAAACTACAATAGTTTTTTATATACTTGTCCACTTTTCTTGAAATGAAGAAACCATTCAGCAAGCCAATGCCTGGAGATAAAGTAGAAATCATTGTTAATAGACAACCACAGCAAGGAATTCTTCTTGAAAGCCATGATCCAGGCGTACTTTTATTAAAATTGAAAAATGGTTACAATATTGGATTCAAAAAAACAGAGATAAGTGAAATAAAACTACTTCAAAAAAAAGAAGAGAGAGAAACGAAAAAAGAAGAGAAAAAACTAACTGGACAAAAGCCACTGCTCGATTTTTATCTTACCGGAGGAACTATTTCAAGTAAATTAGATCCGTCAACAGGAGGAGTTAAATGGCTCATAAACAGCAATGAACTTTTTTCCCTCTACCAAGAAATTTTCGAGTATGCAGATATACGAGTGTTTAATCCTTTTATGAAAGCGAGTGAAAATATGAACTACAAAGACTGGATAAGAATTACAAAAGCTATAAAAAAATCTTTGAATGATCCGCAAGTTAAAGGGGTAATAATCTCCCATGGAACAGATTTTTTGCATTATACTGCTTCAGCATTATCATTTATGCTCGGAAAATTAAATAAGCCCGTTATTCTTACATACTCACAAAAAAGTTCTGATCGTCCCAGTTCTGATTCACGCCTCAATCTGATATGCTCGGCATATGCGGCACTCAGTGAAATAGCAGAAGTTATGTTAGTAGGACATGCAACATCTAATGATGATTATTGCTATGCATTACAAGGGAATAAATGCAGAAAAATGCATACATCACGTCGAGATACCTTTAGACCGATTAACACTGATCCTCTAGCAAAAATTTGGCCAGACGGAAGAATAGAAATACTAAGAAAACAATTTAATAAAGTAAATAAAAATAAAGTAAATCCAGATGCAGTATTTAACGATAAAGTTGCATTAATAAAATTTTATCCTGGACAAGATCCTGCTATTCTCGATTATTACCAAAGAAAGGGGTATAAGGGCCTTGTTATTGAAATGTCTGGTCTCGGTCATGTCATCACTGAAGGAAAAAATAATTGGCTGCCAAAAATAAAAGCAGCTCTTAATAGCGGCATGATTATTTGTGCAGCACCACAAACACTCTAC